>JANOCF010000749.1:0-8233 GCA_031412055.1 Holophagales bacterium
GCTTTGGCGGCTTGCTTGAGCGGTTCTGCATGCTCCCATGGTAACACGGGCGGCCCGGACAGGCGCCGCCCTTGGGAGTCTAGACTGACTCGCGGGTGTGGCGTTCGACTACCGGCCCGGGATTGGGCAGCTCGCCACGTAGGAGGATGGGCGCCAGCTCCGCCGCCAGCGCTCGGCACTGCTTTGACGTCTTGAGCGTGGCGATGACTTTGGCGGTCGGGACGTGGACAAGGGTACGGAGCTTGTTCCGGTCTGGTCCCTGGCTCGTCCCTCGGTAGATGCCGAAGGGCGGAGACACCATGCCGGTCGTGGTGATCTCCCGACCGTCCATGAGGAACACCCGGAACAGGCCCAGGCTCCACGCCAGCGGCAAGGGATGGCCCGCTTTGGCCCTCACCCGGAGATAGGCATCCGCCGCCGCAGCAAGCCACGTACCGGCCGATCTATAGCCCTCCCGATCCGCCGCCCGCTTCCAATGGACGGATTGCTCTGCGGTCGCGTGGACGGTGAACGTTGCGACCTTCACCGCTTGCCCTCCCGCTTCTTCAACTCCGCCACGCACCGATCCCCAGAACGGGAGAGGTAGACGGCGGCACTCGGGAGGTTGCAAGCCCGGGCGGCATCCGACCACGCGAAGAACTGCTCGGGCGTGGCGCGGACAGTCAGGGTGCGGGTGGCTTCGTACGGCCAGATGCGGCGCTCCCGGCCCATCACTTCCGCCTCTTGCTCTGACGGCGGAGCCAGTCACGGTGGAGTCCTTCCGGGGTCTCCCTCAGGGCTCGCCTGAGAGTCTTCATGGCGGGGTTGACGTGGTCCGCGAGGACGACTTCCAGGGAGCCACGGAGGGAGAACGCCAGCGACTCAGGGACGGTCCCCTCTCCCATCTCTTCCCCGTCCGGGGGATCGGGGAGACCGAGATGGGCGAAGCCAAGACACAGCTTCGCGGTGTCCAGGACTCCCAGGGCAATGCCTATCAGTTGTTGGGCTTGTGCTTCGGCGGGGGTGACTGCGGGGATAGACTTGTCTCGGTCGGGCATTGGGCTTGTTCCTTTGCTCGGCTAGGCTCGGCGGGGTGTTGACGCATCCCGTCGGGCCGTCTCTCTGGGCTTGAGAGGGACGGTCCCTCCCTTACAGGAGGGACACTACCTCAGAAAACAGCCGCCCTAACCCACTGATTTCAAAGAACATTTTACGTCAGGTCAAAATGAGCCAGTACCCTCGCCAGGGGGAGCGCTGCCCAAGCGGGGGCAACGGCCGCCCTCGCCAGGGGGAGCGTTGCCCAAGCGAGGGAAAGGGTTGCCCTCACTGGGGGGGCGGCTGCCCCGGCTTGGGCAACGGCAGCCCTCACGAGGGCAGAGGCGGCCCCGGGCTCAGCGGACGATCAGGACTCTGCCACAAGGGGATGCCTGCGTCCGCGACCCTCACTCCCTTAGATCCATGGGTGCCAGCTTGTTCGTTAGTTGCCTTTTGCCGGCGCGCGGGGGAGACAGGGCGTCAGGCCCGCCATATGTTAGACTTCATGCGTAGTTGTCCACGATTTGCTCATCTTTCACCTGAGGCGCCGCGGAGCGAGAGAAGCGAGACAAAGCCCATGTCCCTGGCCGTCATCAAAGCGACCAAGGGTCGGGAGCGGCCGACGATCTCCCCGGAAAAGGGGAACGAGCTTGTCGGCCTGCTGCTCCTCGCCCTGGGTCTGATCCTCGCGTTCAGCCTGGTCACCTACCATCCGGGTGACCCGAGCCTGTTCCACCGCGTGCCGGAAGACGCGGCCCACGCCCGCAACTGGATCGGCCCGGCGGGTGCGCAGACATCGGCCGTCGCCTACTCCTTTCTCGGCCTGACCTGCCTGTTGATCCCGCTGTTCCTGGTGGTGGCAGGCTGGCGCCGGCTGCGGCGGCAGGGAGCGATCCGCGTCGTGGGCCGCGGCTTCGGCTCGCTGCTCCTCCTGGTCTCGACCCCGCCCCTGCTCCAGCTCACCCTCGGCCGCATCCACTGGCAGGACGGCTCGATCGCCTCGGGCGGCGCCTTCGGCAAGCTGCTCGTCGACTTCCTGGACAGCTACTTCAGCTTCGTGGGCTCGCTGCTCGTGCTCGTAGCCGTGGCGGCGTGCGGCCTGGCGCTGGCGGTGCAGTCGACGCTCGGCGACGTGCTCGTCGCCTGGCGCGCGCGCGTCCAGCAGCTCTGGCAGAGCTACACCCTGGCGCGGGAGCGCCGGCGCGAGCGGCGCGAGAAGGAGCGGGCGCGTCGCCGGGTCATCACCAAGCACCTGCAGCGGGTGGTCGAGGAGAAGCAGAAGAAAGAGGAAGAGGCCGAGGCGCCGCGCATGCCCAAGGTTCCGGCGACGGCGAGGCTGGCACAGCCGACCGAGCCTGGAGACCGGATCGACCTGCCGCTGCGGCCGGTCCCGGGCACGCGCGCCGCGCGCATCGTCGAGCGCAAGGGCGAGGCCGAGTTCAACGTCCGCAAGGTGAGCGCCTCCGAGCTGCGCGAGGACGACGAGTTCCACGCCGTGCGGGAGGCGGTCCGGGGCGCGGCCGAAGCTCCGGCTCCTGCGCCTCCCGATCCCGTGCTCTTCAAGCGCAAGGGTGTTCCGCCCCAGCCGGCGCTCCCCTTTGTGGCGGAGATCGCTCCGGGCACCCTGCCGCCGGTCAACCTCCTCCAGATGAGCGACGGCAAGAACCCCCTGGACGAGGCGGAGCTGGTCCGCCTGGGCGAGTCCATCCGCAGCCGCTGCGGCGAGTTCGGCGTCGACGGCAGCGTCGAGGCCATCAGCCCCGGGCCGGTGATCACCGTCTACGAGTTCCAGCCCGCGCCGGGCGTCAAGGTCAGCCAGATCGTGAACCTACAGGACGATCTGGCGCTGGCGCTGCGGGCGGAGTCGGTCCGCATCGACCGCATGCCCGGCCGCTCGACCCTGGGCATCGAGGTGCCGAACAAGGAGCGCGCGATCATCCGCCTGGGCTCGCTCCTGGCCGACGAGCGCTTCCGGAAGTCCCCCTCGGTGCTCACCATGGCGCTGGGCACCGACATCCACGGCGAGCCCTACTATGCCGACCTCGCGACCATGCCCCACCTGCTGGTGGCGGGCGCGACCGGCGCCGGCAAGAGCGTGGGCCTGCAGTCGATGATCACCTCCATCCTCTACAAGGCGTCGCGCGACGAGGTGCAGTTCATCTTCATCGACCCCAAGCGGATCGAGCTGGGCGTCTACGCCGACATCCCGCACCTGAAGTGCGAGGTGGTGGTCGACCCCAAGAAGGCCGCCAACGCCCTGCGCTGGGCGGTGGGCGAGATGGAGCGCCGCTACCGGCTGCTGGCCGAGGTGCACGTGCGCTCGATCGCCTACTACAACCGGGCCATCAAGGACCCGCAGGTGCAGGAGCGGCTGTCGCTGTCCGAGGGCGACAACGTCTTCACGGCCGCCGACCTCAAGCCGCTGCCGTATTACGTGGTGGTGATCGACGAGCTGGCCGACCTGATGATGGTGGCCTCCTCGGACGTGGAGACCTCGATCGCGCGTCTCGCGCAGATGGCGCGGGCCGTGGGCATCCACCTGATCGTGGCCACGCAGCGGCCGTCGGTGGACGTGCTCACCGGCACGATCAAGGCGAACTTCCCCTGCCGCATCTCCTTCGCCACGGCGAGCCGGCACGACTCGCGGACGATCCTGGACCAGGTCGGCTCCGAGAAGCTGCTCGGCAAGGGCGACATGCTGATGATGCCCCCGGGCTCGTCGCGGATCATGCGCCTGCACGGCGCCTACATCTCGGAGCAGGAGACCGCGGGCCTGATCCGCTGGCTCAAGAAGCAGGGCAAGCCGGAGCTGGACCCCGACGTGCTGCGCGCGCCCGCGGGCAGCGAGGGCGGACATGGGGACGGCGGCGACAACGACGACGATCTCTACGACGAGGCGTCCCGCCTGGTCGTGGCCGAGCGCCAGGCCTCCGCGAGCTTCCTTCAGCGCCGCATGCGGGTCGGCTTCTCCCGCGCCGCACGCCTGATCGACATGATGGAGCGCGACGGCCTCCTCGGTCCGCCGCAGGGCAGCAAGCCCCGCGAGGTGCTGGTCCGGCCCGACTACTTCGAAGAGGTGGATGTGAGTCGGGAAGGGGTGGAGGAGTAGTGAAAACAAAAACGGCCGGCGGAGACGCCGGCCGTTCGTGTCTTCAGAGAGAGAAAAACTCTTACATCTTGCCCTTGGGCTCGACCTCCGCGCGGTCGACGCTCGGCGGGACGCTGCGCCGCTGGGCGAGCATGTCGGCGGCCTTGCCGAAGAGGCCGAGCGCGGACTGGATCTGCGTGTCGCCCTCGGCCAGCACCCGGTGACGGGCCTCCTGGCCGAAGGGAATGCTCACCACCTCGGCCCGGATCTGCAGCAGGCTGTACTTGCGGACATCCTCCTGTGCCATCGCCTCGTCGATCTCTTTCTCGGTGGCGATCTTCTCCTTGACCGCCCAGGCGCGGAACTCGTCCAGGACCTCCGGCCCCGGCGCCCAGTCGGCCGACTTGATCTTCGACTTGTTGCGGCCAGCGTAGTCGACCGCGAAGTTCAGGTAGCCGTTGCGGGCGAGCAGGAACTGCTCGAAGGGCGACAGCTCGGTCTCCTTGACCAGGACGTCCGGAGTGATGCCGCCGCCGCCGTAGACCTTGCGGCCCAGGTCGGTGCGGAAGATCTCGGACTCGGGCACCTGCTTGCCGGTGATCTCCGGCGAACCGGCGTCGGCGTGGGTGTAGTAGTCGAAGTACGAGCTGTAGTCGCGCTGGATCAGCCGGCCCGACGGGGTGTAGTACTTGGCGGTCGTGAGTGCCAGGCCCGCCCCGTAGGAGAGGTTGTACACCGTCTGGACCAGGCCCTTGCCCCAGCTCGGCTGGCCGACCAGCAGGCCGCGGTCGTGGTCCTGGACCGCGCCGGCGAGGATCTCGGCCGCGGAGGCCGTGCCCTCGTTGACCAGTACCACCACCGGCATGTCGAGCGACGGATACTTGCCGCTCGCGGCGTAGGACTGGAAGGAGTCGCGGGTCCGGCCGCGGGTCTCCACGATGGCGGCGCCGTCGGGCATGAACTGGTCGGCCACGTCGATGGCCTGGTCGAGCAGGCCGCCGCCGTTGTTGCGGACGTCGACCAGCAGCTTCTTCATGCCCAGGCCCTTGAGCTTCTCGATGTTGTCGGCCATCTCCTTGCCGGTGCTGCGGGAGAACTCGGTGAGCAGGATGTAGCCCGTGTCCGGCGTCAGCATGTACGACTGGCGCACCGTGTTCTGCGGGATCTCGGCGCGGGTCACCGCCATGGCCAGCGGCTCCTCGAGGCCCCGGCGGACGATGGTGATGTTGACCTTGGTCCCCTTGGGTCCCTTGAGCTTCTGCACGGCCTCGTCGAGCGACATCTGCTCGGTGGGGTCGCCCTCGATGGTGCTGATGACGTCGCCCGCCTGGATGCCGAGCCGGGAAGCCGGCGTGCCCTCCAGCGGCGAGATCACCGTGAGCTGCCCGTTGCGGACACCCACCAGGATGCCCAGACCGTAGAAGCTGCTCTGCTGCTTCTCCCGCATCCCCTCGTAGGCTTCCGGCGAGAGGAAGCTCGTGTGGGGGTCGAGGGCGCGCAGCATCCCGTTGATCGAGGAGTAGACCAGGTCGCGGTACAACACCTCGTCCCCATAGCGCTCGTGCGCCAGGTTGATCAGCTCGGTGTAGAGCCGGAGGGAATCGCGAGTCTCGTTGGTCACGGCGAGGAGCCGGTCGCCGAGCAGGCCACCGAGCACCAGGGTCAGGGAGAAGAGGACAATGGCGGTGATCTTCCAGGTACGTCTCATGGCAGGGAAAGTGTACCACCCTTGACTTTGCCGGGGGCTGGCTCGATGATCCGGAAGGAGAGAGCCTTTTATGTTCGGTCCCCTGGGCATTCCTGAAGTCATTTTCATCCTGGTCCTCGCGTTGCTGATCTTCGGCCCCAAGCGGCTGCCGGAGATCGGGCGGACCATCGGCCGTGGCATGTCGGAGTTCCGCAAGGCGTCCAACGATCTCAAGCGCACGATCAACACCGAGCTGGCCCTGGACGAGGCGCCGGTGGCGCCCATCCTGCGCCAGCCCCGGCTGGAGACGCCGCCCATGACCCTGGCCAGGACCCCTCATCCGGCGATGGAAGAGACCGAGCCCGAGCTCGAGCCGTTCGACGACATCCCCACGACCGATGAGTCCCAGCCGGAGCTGGCGCCAGTCACCGAGGTGCCTGAAAACGAGCCCCTGGAGCCCCGCTGAGCCTCCGGCTCACCGAGACATACCGATGACTCCCGCGCCTGAGCGCCCCGCGCCGGCTCTCACCGCCGACGAGCTGTCCCGCATGTCCCTCATGGATCACCTGGAGGAGCTGCGCGGGCGCCTGGTGCGCTCGATTCTCGCGCTGGCCGTGGCCTTCTTGCCCTGCTATTACTTCGTCGACGAGATCTTCGCCTTCCTGCAGGCGCCCATCATTAAGCTGCTGCCGGAAGGGCGCCGCCTGGCCTACACCGGGGTCACGGACCCTTTCATCCTCTACTTCAAGGTGGCGGCCCTGGCCGCGGTCTTCGTGGCCTCGCCTTTCCTGCTGTTCCAGTTCTGGCGTTTTGTGGCGCCGGGGCTGTACAAGCACGAGCGGCTCTACCTGCTGCCGTTCCTGTTCTTCGGCTCGTTCTTCTTCCTGGCGGGAGGGGCGTTCGCCTACTACATCGCGTTCCCCCTGGCGGCGGAGTTCCTGCTGAAGATCGGCGCGGCGTTCGAGCCGGTGATCACGATCGAGCGCTTCTTCGGGTTCCAGATGACCATCATCCTGGGGCTCGGGCTGATGTTCGAGCTGCCCATCGTCATCTTCGTGCTCTCGGCCATCGGGCTGGTCACGCCCCGGTTTCTGCTGAAGAACTTCCGCTGGGCCGTGGTGATCATCTTCGTGGTGGCGGCGATCATCACCCCCACGTCGGACATCCTCAATCTGTGCGTGTTCGCGGTGCCGGCGATCTTCCTCTACCTGCTGGGGATCGCGGCGGCGGCGCTGGTGACGCGTAAGAAGAAGGACCCGGCGATCGTCCCCTAGCCGTACCCGAGCGCCTTGAGCTTCGCCTTCTCCTCGTCGGACTGCTCCCGGGGCCGCGCCTGGGGATGGCTGCGCCGCTCGGCCTGCCAGCGCCGGAGGAGGTCGGACAGCTCCCGTTCGATCGCCAGCCCGCGGCCGGCGAGGTTCTGCATCTCCCCCGGGTCGGCCTTGACGTCGAAGAGGTAGGGACCGTCGGGAAACAGCTTCGGCAGGCCCTGCATCCAGATGAACTTGTGCTCGCGGGTGCGGACCATGGCGCCGAAGCGGTCGGAGTGCTCGGCGAAGATAGCTCGACGGCCGGGCTTCGCTTTGTCCGCCATCTCCTTGAGGTCCTGCCCGTCCTGGGATGGGACGGCCACGCCGGCCGCGCTCAGGACGGTGGGGAAGAGGTCGATCGTCTGCACGAGGCCCTCGATCCGCCGGCCCGTCTGCTCCCGGCCCGGCCAGCGGATCATCAGCGGCACGTGGGTGATGATGTCGTGGAGCCCCACGTGGCGGAAATTGATGTTGCGCTCGCCCAGGCTCTCTCCGTGGTCCGCGACGATGACGAGGACGGTGTCGTCCAGCATCCCCCGGCTTTCGAGGAACCCGGTCAGCCGTCCGACCTGGCGGTCGAGATAGGCGACCTCGCCATCGTAGAGGTCGCGCTGGCCGCCGAGGACCGGCTCGGTGAACGTCCGGGCTCCGGGCTGGCGGAAGGGGATCCAGGTGCGCACCGGGTCGAGACCCTGGAAGGTCGAGGGACGGAAGCCGAGCGCGTAGGGGTGCGGCGGCGTGTGCGGAGTGTGCGGGTCGAAGAGGTGCAGCCAGGTGAAGAAGGGCTTGGAGGATTGCTTGCGGGCCGCGATCCAGTCGAGAGTCGTATCCACGGCCAGCTCGGCGGAGTGGTGCTCGGTGGCGCGAACGACCTTGCCGAAGCCCTGGCCGAGCCCCGAGTTGTGGTCTCCCAGGTGGCTGGCCGAGATGACGGCGAAGGTGTCGTACCCGGCAGCCTCGAGATGCTCGGCCAGCGTGGTGTGGACCTGCGGCAGCGGCGTCTTCAGGTCGTAGACGCCGTGGCTCTTGCCGTACAGGCCGGTCATCATGGAGACGAAGCTCGGATTGGTCGCGTTGAAGGCGGTGTAGGCGTCGAGCCAGACGTCGCTCTGCTCCGCGAGGCGGTCGAGGCTG
>JANOCF010000750.1:0-3797 GCA_031412055.1 Holophagales bacterium
GATCTCCGCCCGCCGCTCGGGCGGCAGGCGGTCGCCCTGCATCAGCGCTGACGCATAGTCTCCGATCGCGAACGCCTCGGCCTCCCGCAGCGTGGTCTTGAGGTCGCCCGACAGCTCGGGCGGCAGCTTCTTGTGGTACCAGGCCGTGGCCGTGTAGGTGGGCAGGTGGAGGATGTAGGCCATGTCGTTGCCTACATGGAACTCCTGGTTCTGCCAGTTGAGGATCGAGGAGATGAGGACCACGCCGTTGAGCATCATCCCGTAGCGCTCGTCCAGATGCTGGGCAAGGCCGGCCGCGCGGGTGGTGCCGTAGCTCTCGCCGGCCACGAGCTTGGGCGAGGCCCAGCGCTCGTTGCGGGTGACCCAGAGCCGGATGAACTCGCCCACCGACTCGATGTCCTCCTGCACGCCGTGGAACTGCTGCGGGTCCTGTCCGGGCGCCGGGCGGCTGTAGCCGGTGCTCACCGGGTCGATGAAGACCAGGTCGGTCACGTCGAGGATCGAGAACTCGTTGTCGATCAACCGTCCGGGCGGCGGCAGGCCCATGCCTTCGTCGGTGCGCTCGACCCTCTTCGGACCGAAGGCTCCGAGGTGGACCCAGAGCGAAGCCGCGCCCGGGCCGCCGTTGAAGCTGAAGGTGATGGGGCGATCGGCCGGATCCTTTACTCCCTCTTTGGTATAAGCGATGAAGAAGATCGAAGCCTTGGCCGTGCCTTCCTCGTCCTTGAGGACCAGGTTGCCGGCTGTGGCGGTGTAGGGGATCTGCCGGCCATCCAGGGTGATCGTGTGCCGGGTCGTGGAGATCTTCTCCTCCGGCATCTTCTTGTCCTTCTCCTTGTCCTCGGCCTTCTCCTGCGGCTTGGCCGTACCGGAGAGACTCGCGGAGGGCTGAGCCAGGACGGGCAACGCCGGAAGAAGGGTCAGAAGAAGAAGCGGGAGCAGGGAGCGCGGGTTCCGCATTGCGGGATTCCTCCAAGAGATGAGAGACGCCGCGATTCTTCCACATCCTGTCCCCCCTTTAGGTATCCCCGCGCACCTGGGTATAGTGGCGTCAAATACGATGTCCCGAAGAAGGAGCAGCAGATGACCGACGAGCGCAAGGATCCCCAGGACCGTTCCGCCTCCAGCTCCGTCTCCAGAGAGACCCCGCTGAGCCGGCGCCGGTTCCTGGGCACGGTGGGAGGCGTGGCCGCGGCGGCCATCGCGGGAGGATCCCTGGAGCCGCTGATCGACCCGTCCGCCCAGGCCCAGGCCGAGACGCAGTCCGGCCTGGCCGGAGAGGCCGGGAAGGGCCGCAAGCCGAGCGTCCGGCGCCAGCGGATGTACCAGATCCGCACCGACGCGGCCAAGGTCAACCGCGACATGCCCGAGGCGATCCACCGGGCCAATGGCGACGAGGAGCGCTACGCGAGCCGCATCGGCAACTTCTCGAAGGGCCTTCCCCACAACGCCTTCGGAGAGGTGGACGACGACGCCTATGACAGCCTCCTCAAGGCCGCGCGCTCGGGTGATCCGGACGACTTCGAGGCCATCAAGACGAGCGGCGCCCGTCGGCTGATCAACCCGCAGGCCGGCCTCTCCTACGACCTCGAGGGCGTCGACGCCCATGCCTACTCCATCCCGCCCGCGCCTGCCCTGTCGAGCGCGCAGGTGGCCGGGGAGGCGGTCGAGCTCTACTGGATGTCGCAACTGCGCGACGTCGACTTCTTCGACTACCAGAGCGGTCATCCGGACATCGAAGCCGCGTGCGCCGGCCTCAACAAGCTGACGGACTTCCGGGGCCGCCGCAAAGCCGGCAAGGTCGTGCCCGAGACCCTGTTCCGCGATCCGCTGCCGGGCACCGACAAGGGTCCGTACATCTCCCAGTTCCTCTGGCTGGATGCGCCGTTCGGCGCCGAGTCGGTGGAGCGCCTGATCCTGACCCGTCAGCCGGGGCTCGACTACCTCACCAGCTACGACGACTGGCTGAACGCCCAGAAAGGCTTCGCGTACAGCTTCGCCCCCAAGGCGCCGGTGCGGCGCTACGTGCAGACCCCGCGCGACCTGTCCATCTGGGTACACAACGACGTGCTGTTCCAGGCCTACTTCGTGGCCGCGCTGATCCTGGGCGTGCCGCCGGAGCCTTATGACGAGGCGGGCGCCGGGCTCACCTGCCCGTCGAACCCGGGCAATCCCTACCGCCAGTCGAAGAACCAGCACGCCTTCGCGACCTTCGGCGATCCCTACCGCAAGACCCTGATGTGCGAGGTGGCGACGCGGGCGCTCAAGGCCACCTGGTTCCAGAAGTGGCTCGTCCACCGCCGCCTGCGTCCCGAGGCCTACGCCGGCCGCGTGCACAACCAGCTTGAGCACAACCGCTATCCGGGCGTGCTGCACGACGACGTGCTGACCTCCACGGCGGCGGAGCGGGTGCACTCCCAGTTCGGCACCCACCTGCTGCCGCAGGCCTACGCCGAGGGCGCGCCGTGCCACCCGGCCTACTCGGCCGGACACGCCACCGTCGCCGGAGCCTGCGTGACGATCCTCAAGGCCCTGTATGACGAGAGCTACGTGATCCCCATCCCGGCGATCCCGCGCAAGAACGGCCTGACGCTCGACTACGGCGCCTACGACGGCCCGGACCTGACAGTCGGAGGAGAGCTCAACAAGCTGGCTTCGAACGTGGCCACGGGCCGCAACATCGCCGGCGTGCACTGGCGCTCGGACGCCACGGAGTCGCTCAAGCTGGGCGAAGCGATCGCGATCAGCGTGCTGCGCGACCAGAAAAATCTCTACAACGAGCCCTTCGGCGGCTTCACGTTCACCAAGTTCGACGGGACCAAGATCACGGTCTGAAGCTGCAGGAAAGGACCCAAGGGACTCAAAGGACATAAACGACGACCGCTCTCGTCGGAGCTCTTGCCGTCCTTTGTGTCCTTTTCGTCCTTTAGGTCCTTTCGTCCTTTCTGCCCGCCCCCGGTTGACGCCCCATCGAAGCTGCGCTATCCATAGCGCCGGATGTCTTCGACCCAGTCCTCTGGATTTTGTCTCATTCCCTTCCTGTTCTTGGAGAAACGGATGCGTCGACACCTCGTCCCTCTCGCCCTTGCTGTGGCTTTTTCCGTCCCGCTGCTTCCGCTGACCGCCCAAATCGACCCCGGCATGCTCGCCGGCATGAAGGCCCGGTCCATCGGCCCTGCCGCCATGAGCGGCCGCGTGGCCGACGTGGTCGGCGTCGAGTCCAACCCTGAAATCCTCTATGTCGCCACGGCTTCCGGCGGCGTCTGGAAATCGGTCAACGCCGGGCTTACCTGGCTCCCCATCTTCGACGACCAACCCATCGCCTCCACCGGCGCGGTCTCGGTCTTCCAGCCGAACCCCGACATCGTCTGGGTCGGCTCCGGCGAGGGCAACCCGCGCAACAGCGTGTCCGTGGGCAACGGCATCTACAAGTCGCTGGACGCCGGAAACACATGGACCCATCTCGGCCTCGAAAAGACCGAGCGCATCCACCGCGTCCTCCTCCACCCGTCTGACCCCAACATCGCCTACGCGGCGGCCATGGGCAAGCTCTGGGGCGAGAACGCCGAGCGCGGCGTGTTCAAGACCACGGACGGCGGCAGGACCTGGAAGAAAGTCCTCTACGTGGACGAGCGCACCGGCGCGGCCGAGCTGGTCATGGATCCGTCCAACCCCAACAAGCTCTTCGCGGGCATGTGGGACCACCGGCGCTGGCCCTGGACCTTCCGCTCCGGCGGACCGGGCTCCGGCATGTTCGTCACCCATGACGGCGGCGAGACCTGGAAGCGGCTCACCGA
>JANOCF010000751.1:0-4804 GCA_031412055.1 Holophagales bacterium
CCGCCCGGGCAGTGTCGTCGAAGGCGCCCACCTGGACCGTGTAGTGCGGCGGTGCCGACTCGGGGAGCGACGCCATCTCGATGGCCGGGCCTTCGCGCTGGGGCTGCTCGATCCGGTTGGCGGGGTAGATCTCGACATAGGCGGTACCCGGGGCGAAGACGCCCACCTGGCGGGCGGCCGCGTAGGAGAGATCGAGGATCCGGCTCTTCTTGAAGGGGCCGCGGTCGTTGACACGCACGATGACGGACTGACCCGTCTTGACGTTGCGCACCGTCAGGCGGGTCCCGAAGGGGAGCCGCGGGTGGGCAGCGGTCATCTCGTACATATTGTACTTCTCGCCGTTGGCGGTACGGCGCCCGTGGAAGCCGGGGCCGTACCACGAGGCGAAGCCGCTCTGGAGCGGCCGGCCGAAGCTGGGAGTCCCTGAATCGTTGGGTTTCCGATTGACGGAACAGCCCACGAGGAGCAGGGGAAGGGTCGCGATCAAAAACCGTGAAACAGCTACGGCGCCGGAGTTGTTTGCGCGCATGGGCTTGCTGTTCTCCGTAAGGTGGTTAGGAGCCATCTTCGTGAGAGCTCTAGGTCCAGTTAGCGCCGAAACAGCTTGCGCTGGAAATGCATGTTAGCACATCGACAATTTGCACCTTGTTACACGGGTCACACCCGCGGCGTGGCCGCCTCCACAGCCTCCACCCCCGCCAGCGCCGGCTCCGCGACCTCCGTCAGGAAGTCTTCCACCTGGGCGGCCGAGCGGCCGGTGAAGGCCACGGGATCGAGCCAGGGCTCCACCTCTTCTCGGTTGAGACGGAAGTCGGCGTCGCTCACGATCCGGTCGACCAGCGGGTTGGCGCCGCCGCGGGCCACGATCTCCTGCGCCTCCAGGCTGTACACGCGGATGCGCTCGTGCAGCTCCTGGCGGTCGCCGCCGCGCAGGGCGGCCTCCATAAGCAGCGTCTCCGTGGCCATGAAGGGGAGCTCCCGCGCCACGCGGGCGGCCACCGTCTCCTCGCGCACCACCAGGCCGGCCGCGATATGGCCCGCCAGGCCCACGATGGCATCGGCGCCCATGAAGGCATCGGGCAGCACGAGCCGCCGGTTCGCCGAGTCGTCCAGGCTCCGCTCCAGCCACTGGGTGGCGGTGTTCAGCGGGCCGTTGAGGGCGTCGGTCATGAGCCGGCGCGCCAGTCCGCACATGCGCTCGGCCCGGATCGGATTGCGCTTGTAGGCCATGGCGGACGAGCCCACCTGCTCCGCGTCGAAGGGCTCGGACAGCTCGCCCACCCCCTGAAGGAGCCGCAGGTCGGTGCCGTACTTGTGGCAGCTCTCGGCCATGCCGGAGAGCGTCTGGAGGATCTGGCTGTCCTGCTTGCGCGAGTAGGTCTGGCCGGTGACGGGGAAGCTCTCCGGAAAGCCCAGACGGCTCGCGAACAGCCGGTCCAGCTCCCGGACCTTGCCGTGATCCCCCTGGAACAGCGTGAGGAAGCTCGCCTGCGTGCCGGTCGTCCCCTTGACGCCGCGGCAGCGCAGGGTCGCGAGACGGTGGCGAACCTCGGCGAGATCCATGAGGAAGTCCTGCAGCCACAGGCAGGCGCGCTTGCCCACGGTGGTGAGCTGCGCCGGCTGGAAGTGGGTGTAGGCCAGGCAGGGGACGTCCCGGGTGCGGCGGGCGAACGAGCCCAGCTCGCGGCCGGCCGAGGCCAGACGCCTCTCCAGCAGGCGCAAGGCCTCGCGGAAGAGGAGGACGTCCGTGTTGTCCGTGATGAAGGCGCTGGTGGCCCCGAGGTGGAGGATGCCGCCGGCCCCGGGATGCACGCGGTCGGCCTGCTCGGCATAGTGGCGCAGATGGGCGACCACGTCGTGCCGGGTGCGGCGCTCCAGCTCCGCGACCCGTTCCAGGTCGACGTCTCCGGCAACCTTCCTGAGGGCGTCGATCTGCTCCGGGGTGATGGGGAGGCCCAGCTCGCGCTGGCAGTCGGCCAGCGTGATCCACAGCTCGCGCCAGCGGCCGAAGCGGTGGCGGGCGGAAAAGATCCTCGCCATCTCGGGCGAGGCGTAACGCTCGTGCAACGGATTCTGCGGGGTGTCTGCGGGATCGATTAGAGGCATGGCGGGCGGATTCTACCTCTTCTGGTACAATCCGCCGCCGCCCGGCATCCCCGCTCCTCCCTGCGTGGGCCAAGCCGCCGGAGAGCCAGCCATGACCTTACGAGTTGATTCCGAGATTGGACGCTTGAAGCGCGTCCTGGTCCATCGACCGGGGCGCGAGATCGACTGGATGGTCCCCGACATGATGGGGAGCCTGCTGTTCGACGACATCCTGGACGGCGACGACGCCCGGGAGGAGCACGCCGGCTTCTGCCAGGTTCTGAAGCAGGCCGGGGTGGAGGTCCTCGATGAGCAGGACCTCCTCGCCGATGTGCTGGGGACGCCGGAGGTACGCAAGCGCCTCCTGGACGAGCTGGAGGCCGAGTACGGCGTGCCTTACAGCCTGGTGCGCCAGCTCTACGAGCTGCCCGACCGCGAGCTCGCCGCCACCCTGGTCGAGGGCATCCGCACCCCGGCCGACGTGTCGGACGCGGAGCGCCAGCGCTTCTTCGAGCTCTACCCCGTGCCGAACTACTTCTTCCAGCGCGACCCGCAGGTGGTGATCGGCAACCGGGTGGTGATCTCCTCGATGGCCACCTCCGCCCGCGAGCGCGAGCCGCTGCTGGCGCGTACCGTCTTCGAGAACCATCCGCAGGCCGCGGGCCTGGCCGGTCTGTTCGAGATCGACGTGCCGCCCTCCGGGGCGCCGCAGCACAACCCGCACTTCCCCTACCCGTCGCTGGAGGGCGGCGACGTGCTGGTGCCGAGCCCCGAGGTCGTGCTGGTCGGCCTCACCGAGCGCACCAACCGGCGCGGCATCGAGGTGCTGGCCGAGTACCTGCGGATGCAGGAGACCTCCTTCCGCCATCTGATCATGGTGGAGCTGCCCCGCAAGCGCTCGTACATGCACCTGGACACGGTCTTCACCTTCATCGACCGCAACCTCTGCCTGGCCCACCTGCCGGTGATCCAGCAGGGCGGCCCGGAGTCGGCGCACATCTACACCGTGGACCTCACCGCCAGGGAGCTGACCTTTACCCTCAAGGGGTCGCTGCTCAAGGAGCTGGCGGACCTGGGGATCGAGCTCGACGTGGTGCCGTGCGGCGGCGCCATCGAGGCCATCGACCAGCAGCGCGAGCAGTGGACCGACGGCGCCAATGCCTTTGCGATCGCCCCGGGGCTGATCCTGCTCTACAAGCGCAACCGCAAGACGGTCGAGGAGCTGTCGCGGCGCGGCTGGCGGGTGCTGGACGAGCACGAGGCCGCTTCGGGCAAGCACGACCTGATCGGCGGCGGCCCGGCGGTGATCGCCCTGGATTGCAGCGAGCTGTCGCGGGCCCGTGGCGGTCCGCGCTGCATGACGATGCCCCTGGAGCGCGAGCCGCTCTAGCTTTCTTTTTCTTCAGGAGACCCGCAGGAGACCCGATGCCCCGTCATCTCATCTCGATCCACGACCTCTCCGCGGCGGAGGTGGCCGGCCTGTTCCGGCTGGCCGCCGACGTCAAGGCCGATCCCGGCAAGTACGCCGACGCGCTCAAGCAGAAGAGCCTCGGCATGATCTTCGAGAAGTCCTCGACCCGCACCCGCGTGAGCTTCGAGGTCGGCATGGTGCAGATGGGCGGCCATGCCCTGTTCCTGTCCAGCCGCGACATCCAGCTCGGCCGCGGCGAGCCGATCTCGGACACGGCCCAGGTGCTCTCCCGTTATGTGGACGGCATCATGGCGCGCACCTTCGCCCACCAGACCGTGCTCGACCTCGCGAAGTACGGCACCGTGCCGGTGGTCAACGGCCTGACCGACGATCTCCACCCCTGCCAGGGGCTGACCGACTACTTCACGCTGATGGAGGTCTTCGGCAGCCTGGACGCTCTGCGCGGCCGCAAGCTGGCCTATGTGGGCGACGGCAACAACATGGCGCACTCGCTGATGTTCGGCGGCGCCAAGGTGGGGATGGACGTGGCGATCGCCTCGCCCAAGGGCTACGAGGTCAATCCGCACTACCGGAGCCTGGCGCAGCAGGACCACGATGCCGCGGGCACGAAGCTGACCGTCACCACCGACCCCCGCGAAGCGGTCGAGGGTGCGTCGGCGGTCTACACGGACGTCTGGGCTTCGATGGGGCAGGAGTCGGAGGCGCAGGAGCGTCTCCAGGCCTTCCAGGGCTTCATCGTGGACAACGCGCTGATGCGCAGCGCCAAGGAAGAGGCGGTCTTCCTGCACTGCCTGCCCGCGCATCGCGGCGAGGAGGTGGCCGCCGAGGTCGCCGACGGTCCGCAGAGCCGCATCTACGACGAGGCGGAGAACCGCCTGCACACCCAGAAGGCCATCCTCCTCTGGGCGATGGCCGGCCACGACATCGGCTGATTCCGCCTTCTCTCCTTCTCCTTCAGGAGCCTCTCCTTGCTCGCCGGTTGCCGCTCCTTCCCGGGAAGGGGCGGCTCCTCGCGGGCTGGGCGGGGCTCCTTCGGCATCAGGGGGAGCTCCTTCGCGGGAAGGTGCCTCGCGGAAGGATCAGGAGAGGCCCCTTAGAGAGCAGGAGCGGCGCCTTCAGGAGAAGGGGTGACTCCTTGGAGAGAAGCCGTGGCTCCGGGTGGGGAAGGAGGTGTTTCTTGCGGCCAGGCGGAAGCTTCTTCTCCCGAAGAAGTGGCTCCTAAGGCTCGGGGAGAGGCTCCTTGTCGGTCCGCTACAGCCCCTTCAGCTTCGGAATCAGCTCCCGCCA
>JANOCF010000752.1:0-2959 GCA_031412055.1 Holophagales bacterium
ATCAGACCCTCAGCGGCTGCAACGGCGTGGCTCCTCTGCGGACGATCCAGGCCAATCCTTCGACCTACAAGAACCTCTTGACGACGCTTCAACCCGGTGACCGGCTCCTGCTGGCACCCGGAACCTATACCCAGCAGCTCCGCATCGGGAACAAGAACGGCCAGGCCGGCAAGTGCATCGTCATCGAAGGTCCGGCGACCGGCTCTCCGGCCCTGTTCATGGGCAGCAACACGTTCAACACCATCAGCCTGGTCAACGTCAGCTACCTGGTCTTCCGCAACCTGACGCTGGACGGCCAGAGCCTCGCGGGCGACGGCGCCAAGGTGGAGAGCACTTCGAGCTACGCCCACCACATCACGCTCGAAAACCTCCACTTCAAGAACTACGCTCCGAACGCCAGCCGCAATGCGATCAGCACCAAGGCCCGCGCGTGGAACTTCGTGGTGCGCAATAATTTCATCGAGCGGGCCGGCGTGGGCATGTACTTCGGCAAGCCGGACGGCACGGCCGAGTTCGTCAACAGCCTGATCGAGCACAACGTGGTGCACAGCAGCATCGAGTACAACATCCAGATCAAGCACCAGACCAGCCGGGCCACGAGCCTGGGAATCCCGACCAACGGGACCACGATCATCCGCCACAACGTCTTCAGCAAGGAGACGGGCGGCGCGACGGGCACCGGTGCGCGGCCCAACGTCCTGGTGGGCCACTGGCCGCTCTCCGGCGCGGGCTCGACCGACACCTACCAGATCTACGGCAACGTCTTCTATGAAAACCCCAACGAGTCGCTGTTCCAGGGCGAGGGCAACATCGCCATGCACGACAACCTCTTCGTGAACCGGGTCTTCAGCCGGGCGATCCGCATCCAGAGGCACAACAACCTGCCCCGCCGGATCGACATCTTCAACAACACGATCGTGGCGAAGGACGAGGGGATCACGATCTACAACGGCGACCCGGCCTATCCTCAGCGGGTGCGGAACAACGTCGTGTTCGCGGCCAAGCCGATCACCGGTGGCCTGCAGTCCGGCAACCTCACCGGCGCCTACGCCGCAGCCAGCCAGTATTTGAACAACCCGACAGGGTCGCTCACCGCCGGTTCGCTGGACCTCTTTCCGATCCCGGGCAAGGTCGCGGGCACGGCCGCGTCCTTGACCGATCTCGCGGGCCTGCTCGACTGGAACCTGGATTTCAACGGCATGCCGCGGCTCCTCAACTACCGCGGCGCCTACTCGGACGACGGCGTCAACCCGGGCTGGCAGCCGGCCCTGGCGATCAAACCGGCAAACTGATTCCAATCGAGTGGGCATCGGGTAGGATCTCCCGCCATGCCCACTCCTTCTCTCTCCGTCACCTTGGATGACGTGCGGGCCGCGCGGGAGCGCATCGCGCCGCACGTCCACCGCACTCCCGTCCTGACTTCGCGGCAGATCGACGAGCGCGTCGGCTGCCGCGTTTTCTTCAAGTGTGAGACCTTTCAGCGAGTCGGCGCCTTCAAGGCGCGCGGCGGCTTCTCGCGCCTGACTCTCCTCACGCCCGAGGAGCGCTCGCGCGGAGTCGTGGCGTTTTCTTCGGGCAACCATGCCCAGGCGGTGGCGCTGGCGGCCCGGGAGCTCGGGGTTCGCGCCACGATCGTAATGCCCCAGGACGCTCCAGCCTCCAAGGTTGCCGCCACCCGCGGCTACGGCGCGCGGGTGATCCTCTACGACCGGATCGGCGGCGAGGACCGGGAGAGCATCGCCCGCAAGCTGGTCGAGGAAGAAGGAGCGACGCTGGTCCCGCCGTTCGACGACGATGCCGTCATCGCCGGTCAGGGCACTCTCGGCCTGGAGATGCTGGAGGACGTGCCGGACCTGGAGGTGATTGTCACGCCCTGCGGAGGAGGCGGCATGCTGTCCGGGGTGGCGGTGGCAACCCGGGGGATCCGCCCCGACATCCGCGTCTACGGGGTCGAGCCTGAGGCCGGCGACGACATGAAGAGGTCGCTGGAGCGTGGAGAGCCCGTGACCATCCCCGTACCGGCCACGATCGCCGACGCGCTCCAGACCACGCGGCCATCCGAACGGACGTTGTCCATCACCCGGGAGCTGACCGAGGGCATCGTGACGGTGAGCGACCTGGAACTGCGGCGAGCCATGGTGCTCCTCGCCTCGCGGATGAAGCTTCTCGTGGAGCCCGGCGGCTCGGCCGCCGTCGCGGCCGTCCTGCACGGCAGGTTCCCCGATACCCTGGACCGCAAGGTCGGGATCGTCCTCTCAGGGGGAAACATCGATCTGGAGCGCTTCGGGAGCCTGGTGGCCGGGATCGAGGTCTAGGCCGCCCTGCTTCACGCCGAGCGGCCCAGGTACGCCTTGAGCTTGGGAGCCACGCTCCTGCGGATGAGCGCGCCTTGCGCCTGCCAGCGGGTGGCGGGATCGAGATCCACCAGGAAACGGGTCTCCTTGCCTTCGAGCACCGCGATGGGCTCGCCGTCCCGGTAGAGGATCCGGTTGCCCGCGAGTGCCGCGACGCGATCTCCAGGGACCGCGATGCCGATCAGGTTCAGCGGATCGACCGCGCTCACCGAAACCAGCGTGCCTTTCTTCGGCTGCTTGCGGATGGCCCTCAAGCGTCCTATGGCATCGGGCAGCGCGTACTGCTCGCCCGAGAAGCCGTCCACGAAGCGGCCTCCCCGGATCTCTCCTCGCGCCTCCAGCCGGCGGAAGACCCTCAGCAGATCCCGCCAGGGAGGAAGCAGCGCCTCGCGCTCCAGGAGACGGCGGAAGACCACGCCGTAGCGCCGCAGCAGTGTCCAGGCGATCAACTCCGTGGCTTCAGAAGACGCTGATCCTTCCGGTCCGGACGGCGCAGCTCCACCTCTCGTGAGCGACCAGCGGCCGGCGTTTTCCATGCCGAAGACTGCAACCGAGCCCCTGCGGCGGCGGCCGTCCACCGACGGCCGGAGGTGCGAGGGCACCAG
>JANOCF010000753.1:0-2214 GCA_031412055.1 Holophagales bacterium
TGCCGTGAAGGATCTCCAGGAGGTTGAGCCCGTCGATGTACTCCATCACGATGAAGGCGTTGCCGTCCTCGGTGATGGCGAAGTCGTGGAGGGCGGCGATGTTGGGGTGGCGCAGGCGGATGGCGACGCGGGCCTCGCGCAGGAAGCGCTCCCCGTTCTCGCCGTCCGGCTCCATGTGGGAACGGATGACCTTGACGACACGGACCTCGTCCAGGAGGCGGTGGCGGACCTTGTAGATGGCCCCCATGCCGCCCTCCTTGAGCTTCGCAAGGATCTCGTATTTGCCGTCGATATGCTCGTGAAGCAGGGCCACGTCCCGCCCTCCGGAAAAGGATTTGCTCAGGGGAAGTCGGGACTAAGGATATTACCTACCGCGTTCAGGCTCAAGCGGGTCTTCGAACTCGAAGATCAGCTCCGTCCAGGCCTTGCCCGGCAGGTCCCAGCGCGTCGCCGGCTGGAAGCGGGTCGCCAGGGCCGCGGTGACCGCGGCCTCGTTGAAGCCCATGTCCGAGGACTCCCCCTCGCGCACCACCGCCTCGACCGCCTTCCCCCGCTCGTCCACCAGGACGTCGAGGTGAACTCTCTCGCGGAGCCCCCGTCCGCGGGCTGCCGCCGGGAAGCGGGCCGAGGCGATGTCCAGCGGAACGGGCATCTCCACGCCCGGACCCGGACGGAGGACGCCCGCCATGCGGCTGGCCGGAGGGCCGGCCGGGACCGCCCGCTTGGGAGCCGGAGGCTCCGGCCTCGGAGCTTCGGCGATCTCTATGAAAGGCTCCTGGGAGCGGACCTTGGGTGCCTGGCGCCGTGGAGGAACGGGAGGAGCCACCTTCCGTGGCGCCACAGGCTGGGGGCGCACCTCCTGGACGATCTGAACCGGCTCTTCGACTTGCGCGATCGGCTCGGGCTCCGGCTCCGTAAACTCCGGCTCGGCCGCAACCGGCTCCGCTTCGATCGGCAGCTCCTCGAAGATCTCCGGCTCCGGCTCGGGAATGCGGTCCGCCTCGATCAGGGGGACGGCCACGACCGTGTCGTCCTCGGGCGTCCCGGCCACGGTCGGAGGGGCGAACGCGGGCGCCGTCGACATCGAGCTTGAGGACCCCGAAGGACCCTGGTACCAGAGGAACGCACCGAGGAGCGCCACGAGCAGCAACGCGCCCGCGGCCAGCGATCCCCAGGAGCGGTCCGGTCTCTGGTGCGGTCCCAGGAGCTCGGGCTCATCCATCTCCTCCACCCCCTCCTCGGCATCCCAGAGGATTCGCCGGGGCACAGCCGGAGTCGGTGGGAAGGGCTCTGCCAGCTCCACAGGTCTCTCCGCTCGCTGCAACGGCAGCGACAACGAGGGCTCTTCCTCCATCGACGGCATCACCGGCATCGACGCAGATGCGGGCAGAGCGAACAGCGGCAGCGACTCGGACTCCTCCGGCTCGACCGTCTCCACGGCCTCGACAACAGCGACAGGCGCCGTCTCGGCGGACTCCGAAACAGCGGGGGCTCCGAAGACGCCCTCCATCTCATCCCCGTCGAGGGGATACCGGGCCTGGATGGGCAGCAGGGCTTCGGCCAGCTCTTCGGCCGACGCGAACCGCTCGTCCGGCTTCTTGGCCAGCATGCGGAGGACGACCGCCCGCAGGTCCGCCGGCACCGTCCCGCCAGGATCGCTCTTCTCGAAGGAGAGAGGATCGCGGAAGAGGTGCCCGGCCATCCAGGACATGGGATCGTGCCCCTCGATCGGGCACCAGCCGACGAGCATCTCGTAGAGGACGATGCCCAGGGAGTAGAGATCGCTGCGGGGATCGACGCCCTCGGTTCCAATGCCGCCAATACCACCGAACTGCTCGGGCGAGGCGTAACGCAGCTTGCCGAGGAAGAGTCCGCCGGTGGTCAGCCCTTCGCCGGACCCTTCGAGGGCCTTGGCGAGCCCGAGATCGATCAGCTTGACCAGGGGCCGGCCGTCGAAGTCGCGGGCCAGCATCAGGTTTGCGGGCGAGACGTCGCGGTGGACGATGCGCTGGCGGTGGAGGTAGGCGAGAGCCGCGCAAGCCTGGCGGGCGACCTCCAGCGTCAGGGGGAGCGGCGGCATCCCGTGGCGGCGCAGCGCCTCGCGCAGGGTGAGGCCGTCGATCCACTCCAGCACGAGCCACGCGTTGCCGTCGTCGGCCATCGCAAAGTCGTGGAGCACGGCAAGATTGGGGTGTCGCAGCCGGCTGGCGACCC
>JANOCF010000754.1:0-3441 GCA_031412055.1 Holophagales bacterium
AGGGACATCTCGGTGCAGCTCGGCGGCGGGCTTCGCGACCACGACGCGATCCTCCGGGCCCTGGAAGCGGGCTGCGACCGGGTGGTCGTGGGCTCCATGGTGGCCCGGGACATCGAGGGCTTCCGCGCCCTGACCCTCCAGCACCCCGGCAAGATCGTGCCTGCTCTGGATATCGAGCA
Organism: Holophagales bacterium; assembly: GCA_031412055.1. Classification (GTDB taxonomy): domain Bacteria; phylum Acidobacteriota; class Thermoanaerobaculia; order Multivoradales; family UBA5704; genus DATMER01. The sequence goes on from JANOCF010000754.1 coordinate 180, forward strand.
CGGCGAAGTGCGCATCGCGGGCTGGACGGAGGGGACGTCCTGGCGGCTGCCCGAGCTGTGCGTCCGCCTGCACGGCCTCCCCTGCCCGGCGGTCCTGGTGACCGATGTCGAGCGCGACGGCATGCTCTCCGGCCCCAACTTCGACCTGGCCCGCCGGGTGGCCACGGCTTCGGGCATCCCGGCGCTGCTCTCGGGCGGCGTGCGCTCCCTGAAGGACCTGGAAGAGGCGCGGGACATCCCCGAGATCGCGGGCGCGGTCGTCGGCCGGGCGCTCTACGAGGGGGTGTTCACGGTGGAGGAGGGGCTGGCCACCTGCATGGGGGGGACGCAATGATGATGACCCCCGTCTCCAACCTTGCCCGCCGCATCATTCCCTGCCTGGACGTCTCCGGCGGACGGGTGGTGAAGGGGGTGCGCTTCCAGAACCTCGTCGACCAGGGAGATCCGGCGGAAGCGGCGCTGCGCTACGCCGGGCAGGGGGCGGACGAGATCGTCTTCCTCGACATCGGGGCGGCTCCCGAGGGACGCGACACGCGCCTCGACTGGGTCGAGCGCACGGCCCGGCAGGTGTTCATCCCGCTGACCGTCGGAGGAGGCATCCGCTCCGAGGGCGACGCCCACCGCCTGCTGCGCTCGGGCGCCGACAAGGTCGGGATCAACTCGGCCGCCGTCGAGAATCCGGAGCTGATCACGACCCTGGCCCACCGCTTCGGCAGCCAGTGCGTGGTGCTCTCCGTGGATGCTCGAGGGGGAGAGGTGGTGACCAAAGGCGGGCGCCATCCCACCGGGCTCGACGCTCTGGCCTGGATCAGGGAGGGTGTCGAGAGGGGCGCGGGCGAGATCCTTCTCACCAGCATCGACCGGGATGGAACCCAGGGAGGTTACGACGTGGAGCTGATCCGGAAAGTCGTGCAGTCGGTCGGAGTGCCCGTGATCGCGTCGGGTGGAGCCGGGACCCTGGAGCACCTGGCGGACGCCCTCGCCGCCGGAGCGGCTGCGGTGCTCGCGGCATCCATCTTCCACCAGGGGACCTACACCGTGGGACAGGTGAAGCGGTCCCTCTCCGCAGCGGGCTTCCCGATCCGGCCCGTCGGGGGAGAGGCATGACCCTCGATCCCGCAACCCTCCGCTACGACGAGCGCGGTCTCCTTCCCGTCGTCGTCCAGGACGTCAACACCGGCGCGGTGCTGATGCTCGCCTTTGCCAACCGCGAGGCCGTCGAGCTGACCCTGTCCACGGGCCAGGCCCATTTCTGGAGCCGGTCGCGGCAGTCGCTCTGGCGCAAGGGCGAGACCTCGGGCAACGTCCTGGAGGTGGCCGAGGTGCTGGAGGACTGCGACGGCGACGCCCTGCTCGTGCGGGCACGGCCGGCAGGACCCGCCTGCCATCGCGGGACGCGGACCTGCTTCGAGCCCAACCCCGCCCGCCTGGAGCTCGGCTGGCTCGCCACCGTGCTCGAAGAGCGGCGGAGCGCCGACCCCGAGACGAGCTACACCGCGCGCCTGCTCCAGTCCGGCATCGAGCGGATCGCCCAGAAGGTGGGGGAGGAGGGGGTGGAGGTCGCCATAGCCGCCGTTGCTCAGCGCCGGACCGGGCTCGTCGGAGAGGCCGCGGACCTGCTGTACCACCTGCTCGTCCTCCTCCAGGCGAGCGGGGTCGGACCCGAGGAGATCGGGCAGGAGCTTCTCCGGAGACACGGTTTTGTCTCCCCGCGACACTCTGACATGGCAGCTCAACCAGATCGGAGTGCAGATGCCTGAAAAGACGGGCTCGCCGCGGCGGGCCGTGCCGCACATTCGCGAGTTCCTCGCCGACAGCCTGACCCCGCTGGGGGTCTACCGGCGCCTGGCCGCGCTGTCTCCGCACCGCTTCCTGCTGGAGAGCGTGAGCGGCGGCGAGCGGGTCTCCCGCTTCAGCTTCCTAGGCGCGGGTCCGCGGGAGATCTACCGCCTCTATCCCGACCGCCTGGAGCTCGAGAAGTCGGGGAAGCGCCGCAACCTGCCCGGCGAGCCGCTGGAAGCGCTCCGCGAGGTCATCCACCGGATCGAGACCGCGCCCGGACCGATCCCCTTCACCGGCGGCCTGGTGGGCTACTTCGGTTATGACCTCATTCGCATGGTCGAGCGGCTGCCGAACCGGCCGGAGGATCTCTACGGCCTGCCCGTGGCGCTGCTTGCCCGCTACGACACGCTGGTCATCTTCGACCACGCGCACCAGCGGGTGCTGGCCATCGCCAACGAGATCGAGGGGGAGGTCAACGTCGCGGCGGCCGAGCGCCAGCTCGCGCGCCTCTCCAAGGTGCTCACCGAGGAGGCTGGGGGCGGCGGCGTGGCCATGCCCGACCGGTCTCCCGGCCGTGCCGCGGCCACGCCGAGCCTCGACGGCGAGTCCTTCCGGAAGGCCGTGCTCACGGCCAAGGAGCACATCGCAGCGGGGGACATCTTCCAGGTCGTGCTCGCGCGCCGCTGGACGGTCGAGCGCCGGGTCGACCCGCTGGCGCTCTACCGCGCGGTCCGCATGGTCAATCCGAGCCCCTACATGGTCCTGTTCGACTCACCCGAAGTGGCGCTGGTCGGAGCCTCTCCCGAGATGCTGGTGCGCAAGCAGGGGCGGCATCTCGAGACCCGGCCCATCGCCGGCACCCGGCCCCGCGGCATGGACGCGGCCGGCGACCGGAACCTGGCCGAGGACCTGCTGGCCGACCCGAAAGAGAGAGCCGAGCACGTGATGCTGGTCGACCTCGGGCGCAACGACCTCGGGAAGGTCGCCCTGCCCGGCAGCGTCCGCGTGGCGAGCTTCATGGAGATCGAGCGCTACAGCCATGTCATGCACATGGTGTCGAGCGTCGAGGCGGAGCTGGCTCCCGGCAAGGACAGTCTCGACGCGCTGCTCGCCTGCTTCCCGGCCGGTACCGTCTCGGGCGCGCCCAAGATCCGCGCCATGGAGATCATCGATCAGTTGGAGCCGCAGGCCCGCGGACCCTACGCGGGCGCCGTGGGCTACCTCTCCTACTCGGGAGACCTGGACGCCTGCATCACGATCCGCACCCTGGTCGTGGAGGCGGGCAAGACTTCGGTGACCGCCGGAGCGGGCATCGTGGCCGACTCCGATCCGGCGGCCGAGGAGAAGGAGACCGAGAACAAGGCCGCGGCCCTGCTCGCGGCCGTGGCGCTGGCCGAAGCCCTGGCTGCTCTTGAAGAACGTGGAGGAGACCGGTCGTGATCCTGATGGTCGACAACTACGACTCGTTCACCTACAACCT
>JANOCF010000755.1:0-7380 GCA_031412055.1 Holophagales bacterium
GTTCCGCCCCTCGGACGTGGAAGTCCCGCTGGGACCGCCGTTCGACAAGGCCCACGGGATCGATCCCAAGGAGCCGCAGACCACGCTGGAGGTGCCGCCGGTCGAGGTGATCGACGCGGTGCTCCGGCTCTGGCAGGAGAACAAGAAGCGGTCGGAAGTCACCCTGGTCCTGGACGTCTCCGGCAGCATGAAGGAGGAGGGGCGGATGGACGCCGCGCGCGCCGGGGCCGAGCAGCTCGTGAAGCTGCTCGACGAGCAGGACCACTTCTCGCTGCTGCCGTTCAACGACAAGCCGGTCTGGGCGGTCCAGGGCCTGCCGATGTCGCAGGCGCGGGAGGGCGCGGTGCGGACGGTCCAGGGCCTGTTCGCCTCGGGGGGGACGGCGCTGTACGACGCCATTGCGCTGGCCTACGACGATGCCGTACGCCGGCGCAACGACGGGCGCATCTCGGCCATCGTGGTGCTGAGCGATGGCGACGACACCGACAGCCGCATCAGCCTGGACGAGCTCCGGCGCAAGATCCAGACGGGCAGCGAGGGGCGCGGGGTGCCCGTGTTCACGATCGGGTACGGCAGCGGCGCGCGCAAGGATGTGCTGGAGTCGATCGCGAACGCGACCCGGGCACGCTTCTACGAAGGAACCACGGCCAACATCCGGACCGTGTTCCGCGAGATCTCGACCTTCTTCTAAGCCATGAGCGAACCTTCTTCTCCCAAGCTGACCCTGGCCGGCAAGCTTTTCGTGCTGCTGTTCGTCGCCGGCTGTCTCTACGGCGCCTGGCTCCTCTTCGTCCGCAAGCCGATCGGCAAGGACGGAGGAGCGGATCGGGCCGCGAATTCCGGGGAGACCCGCCCGGCCAGCCGCGATGCCGGCGATAGGGATCCCGAGGTCCGGATCGGCATCGCGTACGGCACCGAGAAGGAGCGCTGGCTGGAGTGGGCCGTGGCCGAATTCGCGAAGACGGAGGCGGGGGAGGGGATCGGGGTCGACCTGATCCCCCTGGGCTCGCTGGAAGGGGCCCAGGCGGTGCTCCGCAACGACGAGCGCATCCACGTCTGGAGCCCGGCCAGCGCTCTCTACAAGGACATCTTCCTACAGGAGTGGCAGGTCCAGCGCGGCGGCGGCAACCCAGGCCGCCCAGGCAACCCAATTGCCCGGGAGGAGAACCTGGCGCTCACGCCCATGGTGTTCGTGATGTGGGCGGAGCGCCACGCAGCCTTTGTAAAGACGTACGGTGAGGTGTCGTTCCGCACCCTGGGGCAGGCCTTGGCCGAGCCGTCGGGCTGGCAGACGATCGCAGCCAAGCCGGAGTGGGGGCTGTTCAAGCTGGGGCACACGCATCCGAACCAGTCGAACAGCGGCCTGATGACGCTGGCTCTGATGGCCTACGACTACCATCAGAAGGCCCGCGGCCTGACCTTGCCGGACATCCTGGACCCGGGCTTCGTCGCCTGGCTGCGGGACTTCGAGCGCGGGGTGAGCGGGCTGTCGAACAGCACGGGCAACCTGATGCGGGAGATGGTGCTCAAGGGGCCTTCGGCCTACGACGCGCTGGTGGTGTACGAGAGCGTGGCCATCGACTACCTGAAGAACGCGGAGGGGCGCTGGGGCGAGCTGCGCGTGGTCTACCCCGGGCGCAACGCGTGGAACGAGAACCCCTATTACGTGCTGGACGTCCCCTGGAGCAGCCCGGAGCAGCGGGAGGCCGCGGGGAAGTTCCTCGATTTTCTGCTGACCGAGCCGGTCCAGAAGCAGTCGCTGGTGCACGGGTTCCGGCCGGGCAATCCGGCGGTCCCGGTGCGCTTCGCGGGCAGTCCGTTCGTGGCCTACCAGCGGTTCGGGTTGAGCGTCGACCTGGGAACGGCGTGCGAGACGCCGCGCTCCGAGGTGCTCAACAACCTGCTCGCGGGGTGGGAGCGGGCCCACGGAGGCCCGTAGGCCTATCATGGCCGTGGTGCTGGACTATCTGAAGAAAGCTTTCTGGGTCGGCCCGAACGTTCCGGGCCTGGGCCGGCTGCCGGTCAACGCGCTCGCGACCGTGGGTTTCGGCATCCTGGGCTTCGGCCATCCCGCGTTCTGGCTGATCGGCGCCGGGCTGGAGGCGGGCTACCTGGCCCTGGTGGCGACGGATGCCCGCTTCCAGCGCTGGGCGGACCGGCAGCGCCGGATTGCTGCCCTTCCCGAGGCCGCGAACCTGCGCCAGGAGCTGGTCCAGGGGCTCCGGACCGAGGCGCGCGCCCGGCTCGAGGCGCTGGAGCAGAAGGGTGAGCGGATCGTTCGGATCGCGCGCGAGTCGCGGGCGGGAGACTTCGAGATCGCGAGCGCCCGGGAGGCCCTCGGCCGCCTCTCCTGGATCCACCTGAAGCTCCTGACGGCCCGCCAGCACCTGGAATCCTCCCGGCTTCATGCCAGCGAGGCGGACCTCCAGCGGAAGATTGCCGGCTTGGAGCGCGAGATCGCCTCCTCGGCGGACGCGCCCGCCGCGCTCCGCAGCTCGCGGGAGGCTACTCTCAAGATCCTGCTGCAGCGCTTGCGGAATCTGGAGAATTGCGAGGTCACCCTGAAGCAGGTGGACAGCGATCTGGAGCGGACCGAAGCACAGGTCGATCTCGCGCTGGAGAGCGCGACGGCCCGGGGCGGGGGAGCGGTCATTGCCGCCGATCTGGAGCTGGCGAGTCAGACTCTGGAGGATGGACTGGATTTCGGGGAGGCGGAGGCCACGGTCGTGGCTCTCGACGAGGTCTACGGCGCGCCGGTCCGCTCACGCGAGCCGGCGCGCTGAAGACTCGAGTTCAGCGGACCGCGCGGATGGTGACGGCGCCGGCCAGGGCCAGCAGGCCGATCAGCGCGAACAGCGGCGAGTCGCTCGCCGTGTCCGGCAGGTTGGTGTCGGTGTCCACATCGACGTCGGCCGTGGCCGTGTCGGTGTCCACGTCCACATCGGCGTCCACATCCACGTCGGTTTCCGTGTTGCCGGTCAGGCCGGTTCCGGTGGCGGTACCCGTGGTGGTTCCGGTCGTGGTGCCCATGGTGCCGGTTGCCCTGCCCGTCGCGGTGCCCGTTCCGGTCGTGCCGGTCGCCGTGCCGGTAAGGTTGTTGTCGTTGCCCTGGGCGGCGGTGTCGGAGTCCGTGTTGCGATTGACCTCGACATCCACGAGGCCGTCCTCGGCATTGGCACCCGCGTCGACGTCCACGTCAACGCCGGTGCCGGTCTCCGGCTGGCCGGTCGGGTCGACCTGCTGGCTGGGAGCAAGTGTCTGGGTGTTGCCGGTCTGCGCCACCAGGGCCGTGCCCGTGGCCAGAACGAGAGCCATCATCAGGGTAAAGATCTGCTTTTTCATCTGCCTCTCCTGTCTCGTCGTCATCAAGAAATGAACCGAGGCGATTTCAGCAGGGACCGTCCCCACTGCCCCCAACTGTTCTTTCTGCAATGCGAATGCCATGAAGATAATCTTCGGGGATGAACAGTTCCTACGATCTCATCTACGCGGTCGTGGCGCGGATTCCGGCCGGCCGGGTGGCAACGTATGGCCAGGTGGCGACCATGGCCGGTCTGGGTAATGCGGCTCGGCAGGTCGGCTACGCGCTCCACTCGCTTCCCGAGGGCTCCACGATTCCGTGGCACCGGGTTATCAACGCGCGCGGGGAGGTGAGCCCGCGCGCCATGCCGGGCTACGACGGCTGGCAACGGCATCTCCTCCAGGAGGAGGGCGTCGTCTTCGACGATCGCGGCCGGGTCGACCTCGAACGCTTCCGCTGGGAGCCTCGCAGCCGCAAGAAGATGAGGTAAGCAGGCAGTAGAGTCAATCGCGCCAAGGCGCGCCGCAGTCTTCCGTCAGCTCACGATCTTTCGTAATATGTCGTCCTCAACAAGCACCGCCGATGGCGGGGGGAGACGACATGTCCGATTCAGGTATCCTGTTTTTGAAATCTCCCTTGCCGGGGTCGCTCTCCGGAGAGGGGGTGACGATCGAGCAGGTGGCCTCCTTTGCCGAGGCTGCCGTCCTCTTCATGGCCGCCGAGCCCTGGCGTCACCTGGAGGACGACGAACCGATCCGCGTCGAATCTCCGATCGAGGTGCCGGAGGTCCAGTTCGCGAGCGTCATGGGGCAGGCAGGTCATTCGTACGGGCTTCTCTTCCATCACGATATTCGCTTCTTCCTTGAGCTGGGCGAGGAGCCTCTCCTGGAGGTGGCCCGGGAGGGATTCTGGTCGATCGGCTTCGATTCCGCCGACGAGACGCCCCCGGAGGATCTCGATCTCTGGGAGCGGCATGGCCTCCCGCTGGCTCATGAGGATGCCTATCCCATCGCTGTCTACCTGGGAGGGACGATGCCCGAGATCCGGAGACCCGGCGCCCGGATCCTCGGCCTGTTCGAGGGCATCCTGAGGGCTCTCGCGGAGACTACGGAGGACGAGATGGACTCCGGCCGCTGGGAGAAGGAGGCGGTCACGCACAACGGCCCGCTGCGTCTCGTGCTCAGCCTCCCGCTGCTGCTCGACCCTCCGCTCGGCGGAATCCCCATCCTGAGCGACTCGATCATGGAGCGGACCCTGCTGGAGGTCCACCGCCGTTTCGCGGACCGGGGGGACCTCTCGGCCGAGGAGGTCGTCGAGATCCTGCAGGAGCAGCTCGACGAGCTCGGTGAGGATGAGCTCGATGAGAATACCAGCGATGAGGAGAGGGCCCAGGAGCTGGCTTTCGCGGCCCGAGGTGCCCGCGGCCGCCGCCGGGTCGCGCTGGCCCGCCAGGCGCTGAAGCTCTGGCCCGACTGCGCCGACGCCTACGGGGTCCTTGCCGACCAGGAGATCGATCTCGACCGCGCCCGCGCGCTCTACGCGCTCGGCGTGGCCGCCGGCGAGCGGGCGCTCGGTCCGGACTGCCTGCGAGACAATGCCGGCTACTTCTGGGGTCTTGTGGAGACCCGGCCCTACATGCGCGCCCGCTACGGGCTCGCCGAGGTCCTCTGGGAGTCGGGGGCTCGCGACGAGGCGGTGGAGCACTTCGGGGAGCTGCTCCGTCTCAATCCCGGCGACGCCCAGGGTGTCCGCTACCGGCTCGCGAACGCGCTCCTGGTCCTGCGCCGCAACGATGAGCTGGGGCGCCTCCTGGACACCTACCTGGACGAGGACAGCGTCGACTGGATCTACAACCGCGCGCTGCTGGTCTTCGCCCGGGAAGGTGATTCTCAGGGCGCCCGGAGCCGTCTCACCCTGGCTTTTCGGCGCAACCGTTTCGTTCCCAAATACCTCCTGCTCGGGGAGCCCCTGCCCCAGGTCCCGGCGATGTACCTGGGCTTGGACCAGGAGGCCGAGGCGATGTCGTACGCGAGCCTTGCCGTGGAGGCCTGGGAGAGCACGCCGGGAGCCCTCGGCTGGATCCAGAGGAGGGTTCCGGTCCGGGCCAGCCGAGGGGGGCGGAAGAAGAAGAAGCGGTAAGGGCACTCACGCTTGATGAACGTCCTCGCCGTGAACGGGGGCATGGGAACCGACCTGCGGTTCGAGCACCCTCCGGAGGACGACTCCGGAAACGACGACTGAGCTGCAAGCAGGAACTTTCTTCGTGACGGGAAAGTTTCTGGTTCGAGGATTAAGAAGCCAATACGGGCTCTATGATCTCGCGTGCGTCTCCTGAATGAGCTATCCTTGTCGGAATGACGCGACGCACGCCTGTTCTGCTCCCAGGATACCTGGAGCGTCTTGCCGCCACCGAAGAGCATGGCGACGCCCGGGAGGAGAGCTTCTATCCAGCCCTGGTCGATCTCCTGACCCGGTGGGCCGAGGGGAGAGAGGCAATTCATGTGACCACGATCCCTCGCAAGACGCGGGACTGCTGCCTGGATTTCCAGGTCTGGCGGGGGCCGCACCGGCTCGTCGGCTACATCGAGGCGAAGCGGCTCGCGACCGACCTGGATGTGGCCGAGGAGAGCGCCCAGGTCCGGCGCTACCGGGAGACCTTCCCGAACCTGATCCTCACGAACTTCCGCGAGCTTCGCCTGTACAGGCAGGGCCAGCAGATCGCCAGGGCGGTGATCCCCAACCCATGGCCGCCGCGCTTGAAATCCAAGGATGTGGCTTCGGCGGAGGCGGATCTGTCCATCCTGCTGGAGCGCTTTTTTGGGTTCGAGGGGTTCGAGAGATCGTCGAAGCCGACCGCTTCCGCTCTCGCCCAGTCGCTGGCGCGCCGAGCCCGGGTGCTGGAGGCCCGGATCGAGGACCTCCTGGAGCGGGACAAGGGGAGGGAGGAGCCTTCGGAGCTGACCGGCTTCTACCGCGCCCTGACCTCGCGCCTGATCGCCAACCTGACCGAGCGGCAGTTTGCCGACCTCTATGCCCAGACGGTCGCCTACGGACTGCTTGCCGCCCGCTGCTGGGAGGACGGAGAGCTCGACCGCCGTACCCTGTACGAGAGGATTCCGGCGGCCAGCGGCATCCTCCGGGACGTGTTCCGGTACATCTCCCTCTCTCCGCCGCCGGAGATCCGGTGGATCGTGGACGACCTGGTGGACCTCCTGCGTCCCGCGCCGTTGAAGCGGATCCTGGAGCGGGACTTCCGGCAGAAGCGGGGGCGCGATCCGATCCTCCACATGTACGAGACGTTCCTGCAGCACTACGACCCGGAGCTGCGCGCCCGTCGCGGCGTCTACTACACGCCTCCCGAGGTGGTCTCGTACATCGTGCGGTCGATCGACCACCTCCTGCGCACGCGCCTGGACCGGCCGGACGGTCTGGCCGACCCACGGGTCTGGCTGCTCGATCCTGCCTCCGGGACCATGACGTTCGTGGTCGAGGCCTTCCGCTGCGCCATCGAGTCCTGGGAGAAGACCTATGGTCGTGCGGGCGTCTCCGCGCTTGTCCGCGACCACCTGCTCCCGCACAGCTTCGCCTTCGAGCTGATGATGGCGCCGTATGCCGTCGGTCATCTCAAGATGGGGCTTTTCCTGGCCGAGAGGGGTTACCACCTGGGAGAGCAGGACCGGGTCAACCTCCTCCTCACCAACGCTCTGGAGAAGGAGGAGCTGGAGCAGACTTCGCTCCCCGGGATGCCTTCACTCTCCCGGGAGGCCCGGATGGCGGCGGCGGTCAAGCGCGACCGCCGGATCTGCGTGGTGCTCGGGAACCCGCCGTACTCCGGGCACTCCGCGAACCGCACCGGCAAGGACGATTCCCTGGGCTCGTACCACCAGGTTGATGGCCGGCCTATCGGCGAGAAGAACCCCAAGTGGCTCCAGGACGATTATGTGAAGTTCCTGCGCTTCGCCCAGCTTCGGATCGAGGAGGCGGGCGAGGGCATCGTCGGCCTCGTGATCAATCACGGCTACCTGGACAACTCGACCTTCCGGGGACTCCGGCGCTCCCTGATGAACAGCTTCGACGAG
>JANOCF010000756.1:0-3292 GCA_031412055.1 Holophagales bacterium
TATTGTCGTTCACCCAGGGCATCGGCCTGCGGCCTCAGCCCTGGGCTCCGCTCTGCCGGCCCGTTGGGCCGGGGGCGCCAACCACGTCTGAAGACAAAGTTAGCGCCTATGGGGGCTTAGGGTGAGGCCCCCCTACACCTCCAGCGGCCGTTCCGGCTGCTCGGGCTTCCCCTTCAGCTGCTCCAGCCGCGTGGCGAACGACAGCAGGTCTTCCTTGGCCGCGGGCCGCCGCTCGGCCAGCTCGCGCAGGGCGGCGGCGATCTCCTCGGCCTCCGGGCTCCCAGGCTCTCCGATCACCTCCAGGCGGTCGGCCAGACCGTTCAACTCGGTGCGCGACGCCGGCCGCCGCTCCGCCACCTCGCGCATGGCCGCCAGCAGCCCGGGAAGGCCGCTTCCATCCCCATCCCCATGAGCGGCGCGCAGGCCGATGACCATCGCCTGGATCCCCTCGATCCCCTCGATTCCCTCCGGGGCATCCTCCACGGCGTCGTCGAACCCGTACGACTCCTTGCCTCCCTGCCAGCGGGCCAGCCTCTGCACCCGCAGGCCGAGAGCGTTGTCGATCGACGTCAGCCAGGCCGTGAAGTCCTTGCCGTTGCGGCGGACCGAGATCGGCCAGCGCAGCTTGGGGAGCTCCGTCGCGCCCTTCGCCCCGCCCAGGTCGTCCCCGGCCTTGAGGAGCTTGTCGGCGAAGACCAGCCCCAGCATGTCCAGGTTCTTCTCCGGGTCCCAGATCTTGCGCACCTTGCCCGTCTCGATCGCCTTGTACAGCTCGTCCCGCACCTTGCACTTGCCGTAGAAGCCGTCGCCGCCCTCCCCGGGCCAGGAGCGCGCGCCCGGGACCACGATCCCATCGGGCGTGGCGAAGAGCCGGCACAGGGCGTGATGGTGCCGCAGCCAGCGGCCGGTCACGTGCAGGAGCTGGCGGCTGGCGTCGGGGAACTTCCCGCTCCTCTCCCACGCGACCCACCGCAGGCCTAGCGCCGTCGTGATCCACCACTGGCTGTGCGACGGCGAAAGCTGCTCGTTGGCCTGGCCGCGGGTCATGAACCCGCCCTCGATCTGGTTGTCGTAGAACCGGACCACACCCGCCAGCTCCTCCGCCTGCTGTTCGGGAGTCCCCTTGTCCAGCGCCCAGGTCAGCCGCGCCATCCGGGCCAGCAGCTCGTGGTTGGGCGTTCCGCCCGACGGGCTGTCCGGACCGCGCGGTCCACCAGGAATCCGGTCCGGATACTCCCCCTTGAGAACCATGTCTCGCCACTTCGCGGTGATCCCCTTCTCGTAACCCATGGCCAGAGCTCCTTGCTTTTCTTAAAAGTCTACCCTATCTACCTCTACGGGAAACCGGGATACTTCCCGCCGAACTCTGTCTAGAAACCGACGTATGAGGACCATGGACGGCGTACTCCGCGACCTGCGCCAGGCCTTCCGGGCAGCGGCCCGGACTCCTGGCTTCACCCTGCTGGCGGTTCTGACCCTCTCCCTGGGGATCGGCGCTGCCACCGTGGTCTTCTCCCTGGCCGACGCCGTCCTGGTCCGCCCGTTCCTCTTCCACGAGCCGGAGAGGCTGGCGGCCGTCTGGGGCCGGAGCCCCGGCGCGGGCCACGCCACCGTCGAGATCTCCTACCTCGACTACCTGGACTGGCGCGACCGCAACGAGGCCTTCTCCGGCCTCGCGGTGATGCAGGCCAGCGACGGCCACTTCGCGCTCCCCCCGCAACCCGGAACCCAGGGCGCGGTGCCGGTCCAGGCCCGCTCGGCCTCGGACAACTTCTTCCGGGTCCTGGGCGTCGAGCCGGCCCTCGGCCGCACTTTCCTGCCTGGAGACGACCGGCCCGACGCTTCACCGGTCGTGGTGATCAGCGACCGGCTCTGGCGCCGCTACTTCGCCGCCGACCCTGCGACCCTGGGCCGCATGGTCCCCTTCGACGGCGTCCCTACGCGGGTGATCGGAATCATGCCCCCCGACTTCCGCTTCCCCCACACGGCGGACGCCTGGATCACCCTCCAATCCATCGCCGCCACACCGGACATCCATGGCATCCGTTTCTTCCAGGGCGTGGGACGGCTCCGCCCCGGGCTCTCCCTGGCCCGCGCCGGCGAGCGCATGGACGAGCTCTCCGAAACCCTGAGACAGGCCAAGCCGCTTCAGTACCGCGACTTCCAGGCCTCGGTCCGGCCGCTGGTGGAAGACGCGCTGGGAGACACCCGGCCGGCCCTGCGCCTGCTCCTGGGAGCGGTGGAGCTGCTGCTCCTCGCCGCCTTCGCCGATGCCGCCGGGCTGATGCTGGCCCACGCCGAGGACCGGCGCCGCGAAATCGCGGTCCGCACCGCGCTCGGGGCCGGCCAGCCACGGCTGCTGCGCCAGTTCCTGGCCGAGAGCTCCCTCCTCGCCGCGCCCGCCGCCGCCCTGGGTCTCCTGCTGGCCCGGGGCGGCCTGGCCGCGATCGCCGCGATCGGTCCGCGCGACATCCCCCGCCTGGACGAGGCCGCCGTGGACGGCCCGGCCGTGCTCTTCACCCTGCTCGTGACCCTGGCGGCGCTGCTCCTCCTCGGCCTCGTGCCGGCCCTCCAGATCCCCCACTCCGGCCTGGCGGAAGCCCTCAAGGAGGGGACCCCGGCCTCGGCCAGCCGGCGCGCCAGCCGCGCGCGCCACCTGCTCGTGGTCGCCGAGATCGCCCTCGCCCTCGTGCTGATGGTCGGCGCCGGGCTGATGTTCCGCAGCTTCACCCGCCTCCAGGGCACCGAGATCGGCTTCGGCCTCGAGCGCCGGCTCACCTTCCGCGTCACGCTCAACTCCAGCTATGCAGACACGGCCGCGCACGAAGCCTACTTCCGCACCGCCGTGGAGCGCCTGCAGGCCGTGCCCGGGGTCGAGCGCGCCGCGGCCGTCCTCCTCCGACCCCTGTCCGGCCCCATCGGCTGGGAGTACCACTTCACCGTCGAGGGACAGACGGACGCGCAGCAGATCCGCAACCCGGTCTCCAACCACGAGCGGGTGAGCCCCGGCTACTTCCAGACCCTGGGCATCCCCCTGCTGGAGGGGCGGGACTTCACCTGGCAGGACGGACCCGGCACGGCGCGCGTGGCGATCGTCAGCCGCTCCATGGCCGAGGCCTTCTGGCCCGGCGGGAGCGCCCTCGGCCGGCGCCTCCACTGGAAGAGCCCGCAGTCCGGCCAGCCCTGGCTCACCGTGGCCGGCGTGGTGGAGGACGCCCGCTATCGCGACCTGACCCGCACGCGCCACAACATCTACGTCCCGTTCCGGCAGGAGCCCCACTGGTCCATGGAC
>JANOCF010000757.1:0-4143 GCA_031412055.1 Holophagales bacterium
ATCCAGAGCCAGCAGTTTGCCAGGGTCGGGCTCGAACCGCGCCCGAGGGCCTGGCTCACGTAGGAAGGATTGCTGTACAGGCCCGGCCAGCGGCCGGTCGCGGAATGCACGGCGGTGACGAACTGCTCGGCCTCCGCGAGCGACATGCTGGCGCCCTGGGTATTCGTCTCGAAGTCGAGGACCAGCAGGTCGGTGGCTTCCGGCTGGACGAACGAAAGGAAGTACTGAGCCTGCTTGGCGCCGTCGCCGCCCTCCCCGAAGTGGTAGGCGCCCCAGAGGAGCCCGGCCGCGAGGGCTTCGGCGCGGCGGTTGTGATAGGTGGGATCCTCGAAGCCCGTGCCCTGGGTCGCCTTGTGCATGACGCCCGCGATGCCGGCGGCCTTCACTGTGCCGAAGCTGGATACGGGGTCCCCGTGATAAAGGTCGACGACGGCGTTGATCATCGCTTTCTCCCTGATTGAGGCGTGAGCGCCAGCAGCTCCCGCTCGATGGCGGCAAGCTTCTCCTGAGCCGCACCCAGATTGGTCTTGGTCCGGTCGAGGACGAGCAGAAGGAACCGGTCGCCCGAACCCACCGGCCGCAGAAGGTAGTAGCGGCGGTTGGAGGTGACGAGGATCTCCTCGACCGTGTCCTTGAGGCCGATCCTCTCCTCCATCCGGGGCTTCTGGCGCGCGAGCTCCGCGGTGGCCGCGGCGGCGACTTCCACGTCCACGCCCTTGGCACCAATTACCGCGGCCACCAGGTTCCCCGTGGCGGTCTCCACCAGAAGGGTGGCCAAGGTACCGTCGACCGCCCTGCCCCGCTCCAGGGCCTCGCGGATGGTCTCGGCACGCTCAGCCATATCAGCGGGGCTCAGAGGATCTTCCGGCGCCTTCTCCAAAGGGCGCTCCAAAGGGCGCTCCCACGGGCGGGCGATCGATCCTGTCTCCGGCGACAGCAGCGCCTCGATGGCCGCTTCTGTCTCCGCGGCGATGCCGAGGGAGTGCGGAGCGTCGCGGTCCCGCTCGTCTTTCAGGCGCATCCCCTCCAGGAGGAGGTAGCGCAGCCCGCCTTCGATCTCGGGGGCGTTGACCGGGCAGACGTCCGAAATTTCCACGTCCGCGTGCTCCCAGGTGACGATCTCCATCGCCGCTTCAGAGCCGAAGAGGGTATCCGTCTCCGCTCCCACCAAGCTGCCGCCCCGGAAGTAGAGGCGGCCGGTGTCGTCCGCGCTGGTAACGCTCAGGGTGCAGGTCTTGCGCTCAATCTCCAGGAGTTGAAGGAAAGAGGAGAGGCTGATGTTCTCCACCCGCCCCTTGACGGTCTGGCGCAGCATCTCCGCCACCTTGTGCTTCAGGTCGGCGAGGTCGAAGGGCTTCTCCAGGACCTCCAGCGCGCCGTCGTCCAGGCGCGAGGCGGTCTCGGCGTGGAAGCCGGTCATGACGATCACGGGCAGGTGGGGAAAGCTGCGGCGTAGCCAGGCGAGCAGCTCGAAGCCGTCCATCTCCGGCATCCGCAGGTCGGTGACCACGAGATCGACCTTTTCGGACTCCAGGATGGCAACGGCCTCGTGGCCGTTCGTGGCGGTGGCCACCTTGGTTCCACGGCGCCGGTCGGCCAGCGCTTCGGAGAGAGCGAACAGAACAGCGGGCTCGTCGTCGACGATCAGGACCTTCTTCATGCTGCCGCCAGTGTGTCGCGACGGACGGCAGGGCGTCAACGACCCCCTCTGGCGCCCGACTCCAGGAGACTAGGCCAGGACGGGGAATCGGTAGCCCGAGCCGCGCTCGGTCACGACGTAGCGCGGCCGGGAGGGCGTAGGCTCGATCTTGGAGCGCAGGCGGTGTACGTGGACCCGCAGGGTGTCCTCGAAGACCTCGTCGCCGGGCCAGAGCCGGCGCAGCAGGAAGTCCGTGGCCACCACCCGGCCGGCGTTGCGCATGAGGACGTAGAGCAACTTGGTCTCGGTGGCGGTCAGGGGGACCTCCTTCTCGCTCACCCGGGCCCGCTGGTGGGCGAAGTCGACGGCGAGCCGGTCGTCCACCTGGATCACCGGCTGGAGGGCGTACCCGAAGTTGCCGATGCGCCGGAAGACCCGATCCACCCGCGCCACTATCTCCCGCACGTGGAAGGGCTTGCGGATGTAGTCCTCGGCAAACGCCTCGATGGCCCCAACCACCGTCTCCTCCTCGTCCACCGAGGTCAGCATGACGATGGGCAGGTCGCTCCACTCGTGGAGCTTGCGGGCGAGGGCCATGCCGTCGATTCCGGGCAGCAGGATGTCCACGAGAGCGAGATGCGGCAGACCCTTCTGCTTGACCAGGGCCAGAGCGTCCTCGGCGCAGGCCGCGGGCCAGACCTCGAAGCCGGCCTTCTCCAGCTCACGCCGGATGAGGCGCAGAAGATCGGGGTCGTCGTCCACCGCCAGGACGCGGCGGGCCAGGGGCTGGCTCTCGTCTCGCAGTCGGTTAAGGTCTTCCATGCTCCCCCGTTACCTCCTTAATCTACTTCGTAACACGGCTCCGATAACATCCATCTCAAGAGATTGGCTCAAATGACCGACGCGACCTTGCAGCGCATCCTGTTCGTCGAAGACGATCCGGACATCCAGACCGTGGCCCGCATGGCCCTGGAGGCGGTGGGCGGCTTCACCGTCCAGGTCTGCAGCCACGGAGGCGAAGCCCTGGACAAGGTCGCCGGGTTCTCGCCCGACCTCATCCTCCTGGACGTGATGATGCCGGGCATGGACGGCCCGGCCACCCTCGAAGCCCTGCGGCGCCTGCCGGAGGCTTCGGAGGTCCCCGTCGTCTTCATGACCGCCAAGGTCCAGGCGCAGGAGGTGGCCCGGTACCGGGAGCTTGGCGCCGTGGACGTCATCGCCAAGCCCTTCGATCCCATGGCGCTCTCCGAGACCGTGCGGTCGATCTGGAGCCGCCTGAAGAGCTGACCCCGAGGAGATAAATTGTCCGGTTCCGATTCCACTCTCGAGCTGAAGGAGCTGCAGGAGTACTTCGCCGGACGTCTGCCCGACCGGCTGCGCGAGATCGACGAGGCCTGGTCGACGGTGCGGACTTCCGCCTGGAGCCCCGAGCCGCTGAAGGAGCTCCACCGCCTCGTCCACTCGCTGAGCGGGGCGGGCACCACGTTCGGCTTCCCGGAAGTGACCCGGACCGCGCGCGTCCTGGAGCGCTTCCTCAAGAGCACCCTCGACGGCTCCAGGCCGGATGGAGACCGTGGGGACGGCCATGTGATGGAGCTCCTCGGGGACATTCGCCGTGCATCGCTATTGTCCTAGATCAATCGTCTTAACTGGCAGCTCCCTTCTCCACCCTCTCCTCCAGCAGCGCCCGGATCCTCTCCAGGAGCTGCGGATTCGTGGTCTGCGACTTGGTGAGCACCGAGCTCACCTGGCCCGCGGTGCTCTCGTCCACCTCGTGCGCCGAGAAGATCACCACCGGGATCGGCGGCTCCACGCGGCTCAGGAGCGGCAGCAGGTCGAGCCCCGAGCCGTCGGGCAGGGCAAGGTCCAGGAGGATCAGGTCGAAGCGTTGCTCGGCGAGCTTCCGGCGGGCCTCCATCAGGTCTCCCGCGCTCTCCACATCGGCGTCCCTGCCGACGATGGCGGCCACGACCTGCCGCAGATCGGGATCGTCCTCCACGTGCAGGATACGCGCGCGCCGCCCCTCGGCGCCCCGTACGGCCCGGCGGACGGCCTCCGCGAGCACGGCCTGGTCGATCGGCTTTTCCAGCCAGTCGATGATCCCGAAGGCGCCGCCGTTGAGCTGGGACCGGCCCTGCTCCGCCCTTGCCGAGACCACCACGATCGGGACTGGCGGCAGCGTGCCGAGTCTCTGCCGCCTCAGCTCGCGGATCAGCGAGATGCCGTCCTGGCCCGGCAGCATCAGGTCCAGCGTCATGGCGGCGTAGCTCCGCTCGGCCAGGAACCGCTTCGCCTCCGCGGCGTCGTAGGCCACGTCCACCCCGTAGCCTTCCCCTTCCAGCATCATGCACAGCAGCCGCGCGACGTCCTGGTCGTCCTCGCAGACCAGGACGCGGACCAGCCGGTCCGGCTGCTCACCCGACATGACCTGCGCGGGGACCCACTCCGGCATGTCGAAGGAAAACGTCGTCCTCCCCGGCTCGGACTCGAACCAGATCCGGCCG
>JANOCF010000758.1:0-2012 GCA_031412055.1 Holophagales bacterium
CCTCTTCCGCGTGGGCCTGGGCCGCCCGGGTCAGGTCGGCTTCGAGGCGCAGCGGCGGCGCTCCGGCCTGGGAACGCTC
Organism: Holophagales bacterium; assembly: GCA_031412055.1. Lineage (GTDB taxonomy): Bacteria > Acidobacteriota > Thermoanaerobaculia > Multivoradales > UBA5704 > DATMER01. The sequence continues at coordinate 80 of JANOCF010000758.1, forward strand.
GGCGTTGATCAGGCGGGTCAGCTCCTCCCGCGCGTGCGATTGCGCGAGCACGGGCTGGGCGAGGAGCAAGAGCAGAAGCAGGACCTTGGTCTTCACGCCGGAAGCAACACGGGTGCGAGGGCAGGGCATTCCTACTGGGAACGCCGGCGTCCCGCCGGCGCTGCCAGTGCCTACGGCGTGAGGTCCAGCTCCGCGAAATAGGGCTTGCCCAACGGCGAGGGTGCCAGGTTCTTCAGCTTCCAGGTGTGGGCGTAGATGGTGGCGCCGTAGAGCAGGGGGAAGAGCGGCACCTCCTCGCCGACCCTGCGCAGGAGGGCGGCGCGGGTGTCCTCGCGCGGGTCCTCGCGCAGGCGGGCCAGCGACTCGTCGGCCTCGGGGCTGCTCCAGCGGCTCAGGTTCGCCCCCACGATCATCTTGCGGCTCGGCGAGGGGATCGACTCCGAGCCCAGCGTGGCCTCCAGGAAGTCCACCGGGTCCAGGGTGTCCGCGATCCAGCCGGCCAGGGCGAGGTCGTAGTCGCCGCGCTTGGCCCGCGAGTAGTAGTCCTGGGTCGTGGCGGTGGGCACGAGGTCCACCTGGATGCCCAGCTTGCCGATCTGCTCGGCCAGGTGCTCCCCGACCTTGCGCGGGTTCGGCAGATAAGGCCGGGGGCCGTAGATCAGGAGCATCGACAGCCGGTCCGGCTTGCGCACGCCGGGCGTGGAGAGGAGGTTCCGCGCCTGCGCGAGGTCCGGCCCCAGGCCGTCGTTGCCGCGGGCGAGCATCGGCGGCAGCAGGCTGGTGGCCGCGAACGCCAGAGCGCTGGCGTAGAACATCTTCGCGATCTCCAGCCGGTCGATCGAGAGCGCCAGCGCGCGCCGGACCCGCGGATCGGTCAGCCGCTCGGCGTTCATGTAGAGGATGGCCGTGGAGCTGCCGGGCTCGGTCCAGCGCCGGACGCTCTTGAGCTGCATGATGTCCTCCCGCGAGAGGACGTTGGTGAAATCGACCTCGCCCGACTCCAGGGCCGAGAGGAGCGCCGTGGGCTTCCCGTCGGCGTCGGCCGGATAGGCCTGGAACACGACCTCCTCGAGAGCCGGCGGCTTGCGGTGGTAGGGGTTGCGCACCAGGCGCAGCGGGTTCGGTGTGCTCGACGATCCAGGGGCTACCATGTACGGGCCGGTGCCCAGGAGCTTGCCACCCGATTCGAGGGTGATGCCGCAGAAGCGGCGCGACAGCGCCATGTCGAAGCGCGCGTTGGGCCGCTTCAGGCGGAAGACCACCCGCTCGCCCTGGACCTCAACGTCGGCCAGCTCCCGCAGGGTGGCCGCCTTGGACAGCGAGTCCACCACGTGCCGGGCGCTCAGCGGCGTGCCGTCCGAGAAGAAGACGTCGGACCGGACCAGCGCGGTGTAGACGGGGAAGCTTGCCGAGGATTCCCGGCGCAGCGGCTCCTGGAAGAGCTGCGGTATGGGCGAGCCGGCCGCCGCCGTGGGCTGGGCGAACGGCGGCTCGTACACCTGCATCACCGCGAGCGCGCTGGTGAAGTCCTGCGCTTCGCGCGGATCGAGCGTGTTGACCGGCGTGAGCACTCCCACGCGCAGCTTCTTGGTGTCGGCCATGGAGCCTCCTGGGTTTTCGAGTCTTTCATACCATACCAGGGCCCGATGTTGCCGGCATTGCTGTAGGATCTCTCCCGCTTGCTCGCAACATCGGCAACATCGGGTCCGTCGCGCCTCAGCGAACACGAGCGCCCCACCCGCGCCCACCGGAAGATCCTCGCCTTCGCCTGGGCCGCCTGGTGTACCGGCTTCTACTCCCTGATGATCCTGTCGTTCCTGCTGAAGCCTATCCAGGGCGGGCTCGGCCTGTCCGCGCAGGACCTGGCGCCGCTGACGGCCGTGGGCGTGGGCATGAAAAATACGAGCGGGCCCACCATCGAGAAAGCCGGCGA
>JANOCF010000759.1:0-2027 GCA_031412055.1 Holophagales bacterium
CGACCGACTGGAAGAGCGCCGCCGACGCCCTCAAGGGGCTCCAGGCCGCGTGGAAGACGGTCGGGCCGGTGCCCATGGTGCACAACGACAGGGTCTGGGATCGTTTCCGCCAGGCCAACGACGCCTTCTTCGAGCGCCGCACCGCCCACTTCTCCCAGGCGGACACGGACCAGCAGGAGAACCTCCGCAGGAAAGAAGAGCTGTGCGCCCGCGCCGAGGAGCTGAGCGAATCGACCGAGTGGCGGTCCACCGCGGACGCCTTCAAGGACCTTCAGACGGAGTGGAAGGCGATCGGGCCGGTGCCCAAGGAGAGCAATGAGGCCATCTGGGAGCGCTTCCGGCAGGCCGCGGACCAGTTCTTCAGCCGGCGCAAGGTCCACTACGATCAGCTCGAGAAGGAGCACAAGGAGAACCTGCGCCGCAAGGTGGCCCTCTGCGAGCAGGCCGAGCAGCTGAGCACGTCGTCCGAGTTCAAGGCCACGACCGAGGCGCTCAAGACGCTGCAGGCCGAGTGGAAGGCCGTCGGGCCGGTGCCCAAGGTCAAGGCCGATGTACTCTGGGATCGCTTCCGCAAGGCCAACGACGTCTTCTTCGAGCGCCGCACCGCCTGGTTCGAACAGCGGGACCAGGACCGCTCCTCGAACAAGGGGGAGTGGCAGGCCCGCCTTCAGGAGGCCCTGGACCGCAAGCGCGATCAGGCCGACCGGCTGCGCGAGTCGATCCGCTACGACGAGGACACCGCCGAGCGCTGGCGCGGACGTCTCACCGAGGTCCGGCCGGGCTCCCGGGAGCAGGAGATCCGCCAGGACATCGAGACCCGCCTCGCCGACATGGACACCAAGGTCGTGACGAAGCGCGGCCGTCTCCAGGAGCTGGAGGAGGACATCAAGTCGATCGAGGCCAAGATGTAGTAACCTCGACTCAAGCATCCGAGGGAAGTCCTGATCGGTGTGCCCGGGAGGTGGGCTGCACGTGATGTCCGGAGACGAAGTCCTCGTTCTGGTCGGCTGCGTTCTGGTCTCGATCTTCACCTGGGGCCCCTGGCTCTATCAGGCGGCGACGTGCGCCCGGGTCGGCTGCGAATCGCGCGACCGGTGGGGCCTGTACCTGTACCCCCTCCTGTGCGCCGCGATCCTCGCAGTTGTCCTGAGGTTCTACTCTTCCTGGGACGTGCAGAGCTCCGCCGTCTACACCGGCTTCTACCTGATGATGGGGGCGGCCTGGGTCGGGCTCGCGTCCAGGGTCCTCGCCCTGTTCGGATTGAGCGCTCGCGACGACGTGATCGAGCGGCACAACCGGGCGGCCGGGCACGCCATCGGCGGCGCCCTGATCGGGCTTACGCTCTGCTTCGCGGGCGGCAACATCGGCGACGGACCGGGCTGGTGGGTCGTGATCATCTCGGCCGCCCTGTCCACGGCCGTCTTCTTCATCCTCTGGATCCTCCTCAACCTCGTCACGCACCTGGCCGACTCGGTGACCATCGAGCGCGATCCGGCGTCGGGGCTCCGCCTGGCGGGCTACTTCATCGCGTCGGGCCTGATCCTCGGCCGCGCGGTGGCGGGCGACTGGACGTCGGTCGACGCCACGGTGATCGACTTCGTGAAGACCGCCTGGCCGGTGCTCCTCGTCTGGGGAGCGGCGGCCATGATGGAGCGGACGTTCCGGCCGACGCACGAGCGCCCGCTGCCGCCGCCGCTCAAGTACGGGCTGGTCCCCCTGGCGGCCTACGTGGCGCTGGCCTCGTTCTTCGTGGCGCAGGCAGGGCCGTGGAGCTGATCCCCTGGGTGCCAGCCTCCCCGGTTGGCCCCGCCGAGCACGCCCGTCTCCGCCGCCGGGCCATCTTCGAGTGCTGCAAGTGGGACCCCCAGGTCGAGGACGTCTCGACGGTCGCCACGTTTCCGGTGCTGCTCCGGCGCGAAGCCTGGGACGAGATCGCCGCCCTCTCCGAGGAGCTGGCGGCTGAAGCCGTCGCGGCCGAGGAGGAGCTGGCCCGCCGGCCGGAGCTCCACCGGGATCTCGGGCTCCCC
>JANOCF010000760.1:0-2051 GCA_031412055.1 Holophagales bacterium
CCATCGCCCGCACCTCGTCCCGGAGGCGTTCCAACTCCGCGAGGGTCGAGCCGAACCCTTTCGCGAAAACCTCCCGCTCCAGGGGGACGACCTGCCGGTCGAGAAAGGAGCGCACCGAGCGGGTGATCTCCTGCACGTGATCGGGAATGGAGAAGTCCATGAGCCGCCTCCTTGGTGGGATCGTACTACGGAGGACTGGGAAGGCTCCTAGGAAGTACCGGAGCTCAGGCTCTCCAGGTCCTGGCGCGCGGACCGTGTGGAGGGGTGGTCGGGACCGAGGCTCTGCTCGAAGATCTCCAGCGCCTGCCGAGCCAGAGGCTTCGCCTCGTCGTTCTTGTCCAGGTCGCCGAGGACGCCCGCCAGGATCTGGAGCTTTCGCGCGGTACTGGGATGCCGGCTGCCGTGGACTTCCCGGCTGATCCTGAGGGACCGGCGGATCAGCGGCTCGGCTTCGGCCGCTCGTGAGGTCGATCTGAGCAGGAGCGCGAGATTGTGGAGGTCCCGGATCACGAAGGGGTGGTTCTCTCCATAGGCATCCTGGTCGATCCTCATGGTTTCCCGAAGAAAGAACTCGGCCTCCTTCCACTGACGTCTACCCATGAGAAGGAGGGCCAACGCGCTGAGATGCCGGGCCATCAAGGGATGCTGCTCACCGTAATTGGCGTGAGCAATCTCCAAGGCTCTGCGCATCAGCGGCTCTGCTTCATCCAGCCGGCCTGTCGCCTTGAGCAGCATCGAAAGATTGTTAAGACTCACGGCGACCTCGGTATGCCCACTGCCAAAGAGGTTTACATCGACTTCGAGCACCTTTCGCATCAGGGGCTCCGCGTCGCTGTAAAGACCCTTCGCATAGAAGAAGTTCCCCAGGCAGGTCATGAGTCGTCCTATCGCAATCGTTTCACAAACGGCTCGCTCCGCTACATGGGCGAGGACCTGCACGGCATGAGGGCGGAGAGGGTCCCAGATAGGCCAGGTGCTGGCATCATCTGTCTGCAAGGTCCCATATTGATCTACGAGCGCGACGGCCGACTCGATCCAGAGGACGCGCTCTTCGTCCGGAATACGACTCCGCATCACCTCCTGAACGATGGGATGGACCGTGATCGCCCCACCCTGGCGTCCGATCAGGGAAAGAGCGGCCAACTCGGCAATGTCGTCGCGGACGGCCCGGAGCTTGACCTCAGGCCCCAGCCGCCGGGCCGCCTCCCAAAGGGTCTCCGCACCCGATTCGAGCATCTTCAGGGGAATGGGGTCGGCGGCCAGCCAGGAGATCAACTGAAGGAGCGCCTTGGCCGTGGGAGTCAGCTCCCGGAAGCTCTTCTGCCAGGTGACCGCCAGCGAAGCGGGATACTGCATGACCCCCTCGTCGTACCACTTCAGCGCGCTGTCGCACTCGCTCTCCCAGACCTCGAAGTACTCCGCAATCGCCATCTGGGTATGGGAGATGTAGGCCGCGGCCTGCTCCAGAGCCAGGGGGAGCCCGTCGAGCATTTCGGCGAGCCGGAGCGCGTGGGCGACGTCGTCAGGCTCCCTTCGCCGATCCTTGGCGGTACGCTGGATCAGGAAGTCCGTGGCCGCCGCCAAGGCGATTACGTCCAGCGTCTGCCTTCCGACCCCTGCCGGCCAGTCGCGCCTGCGTGAGGTGATCAGGACCTGGCCACCCGCGAGCGCGGAGAGGAGGCGCGTCACCGCGAGCTGGGCCTCCCTGGTGTCGACGTTGTCGAGGATCAGCAGCCAGCCCGGGTTCTCCCGCAGCCAGCGCAGCACCGCTCCGGTCACCTCGCTCTCGGCCGTGGCCTCCCTTTCGGGCAGGTCGAGAAGATCGTTGCGGGCGAGTGCGGCAAGCCCGCTGTTCAGCCCCTCGGGTGAGTCCGCGAGGACGAACAGCACGGCGCGATAGCGGCTGCCGCAGGCCCATGCATGCTCCACGACCAGGCGCGTCTTGCCGATCCCGCCGAGACCATGGATCACGTGGCTCCGGATCTCCCCCGAGTCGGCTTCTTCCAGGGCATCTTCCAACGCCTGCAGATCTTCGCTCCGACCCTTGAGCA
>JANOCF010000761.1:0-3597 GCA_031412055.1 Holophagales bacterium
GCGATATTGGCGGCCGTAGTCGGCAACTTCTCACCACGCTCTTCCAGCAGGCGGTAGAGCCAGGCCTGGATGGCCACCAGCGGGCTCTTGAGCGGGGTGAGGCTCGGCGCGGCGTCTCCGCACAGGCCGGCGAGCACGCCATCCAGCTCGTTCGCGGCCGACAGCGCGCCGGCGACCTCGCCGGCCAGGGAGACGAGGAACGGCGCGGGTGTGAGCGAGATGCTGACCTGGAACCTCGCCTGCGGCACCATGCCCCGCTCCTGCGCCTTGGCCGCCGCAGCGGCGTCGAGCCGGGTCAGGTTCGCCAGGTAGGCACCGGTCTCCCAGTCGGCCCAGCCGTACGGCATCGCGTCCTCGCCCGCCGGACCGGTGACCGGGATCTGCTTGACCGCCGGCGGAAGACGGTCCGCGACCCAGGAGATGGGCGCCAGCCGGGCCTCGGGGCTCCCGTCGTCCTCCAGGGACGGATGGACGCTCTCCCAGAAGCCCTGACAGAGCCCGGAGAGGAGCTTCAGGCCCTGCTCCAGGCCCGGGAAGCCGTGGCGGTGGATCCAGGACTCGGTCAGCCAGGCCGCGAGTTGCAGGTCCTTGCTGCGGGTCTCCAGGATCTCCGCGCAGAGGGCGGCCACGCCGGCCCAGTCGGCGCGCTTGAGCTCCCGCTGCCAGACACCCTGCGGCAGGTTGGGGTCGTCCTCCTCCCGCAGGCGCTTGATCTCGTCGTAGACCGGCTCCCAGCGCAGCCAGTCGCCCGCCGGCTTCTCCGGCGAGATGGGCGCGAGCAGTTGCGCAATCCCGCCCCGCGCGATGTTCGTCGGGAGTGGCAGCGGCTTCGGCCTGGCGCTCACAGCACGTCCTCCACGATCGGCTCGTCCGGCATCGGCGCGTGGTTCGGAAAATCCGGCGGATCGAGAGCCTGGGTGGTCCCCGGGGCCAGCATCGTCAGGCGCAGGAAGACCTGGGTCGGGACCTCTCCAGTCGGACCGCCCTCGACCGGCTGGGTGTGGACGGCCAGGGCGAGCGTCACGGGCTGGGTCTCGGCATAGGAAGGCAGCTCGCGCAGCGGCGCGCGGTGGTCGGCAACGGCGGCGAGGAGCGCCCAGCCGTTGGTGTACTCGTAGACCACGGTGCGGTCGCGCACCGACACGCCCGGTCGCGCCTTGACCACCGGGACCCGCGTGCCGTCGCTCGCCCAGCGCAGCGAGAGGCGCACCGGCTCCCCCACGGTCCAGCGGACCTTGGACGGTTTTGGATCGGCCGGGCCGGGAACGCCACGAGGATCACGGTCCGTGATGCGCTCGCCGCCCACGTCGAGCGACCAGCCGATGATCTGGTTGGCCCCGACCTCGCGCTCGCGCAGGATGCGAAAGGCGGCCTCGATGTCGAACGACGGCAGCGGCTCGGGCTTCTCGGCGTCGAGGAACGGAGCGAAGAACGCCCGTACCCGCGCCATCTCGTCGAGGAACTTGCGCGCCGCCCGCAGCGGCCGGCCCTGGGCTCCGCCCTCCGGCAGGCCGCGGACCACAGCCTGGCTGCGGTCGTACAGTCGGAAGAAGGCGCGCACGTCCTCCGGGTCGGCGTCGGCAACGCCCGGACCCGGCGCCCGCTCGCTGAACGGGTAGCGGCCCGCGAGGCGCTGGTTGAAATAGATCGCCGTCTCCTCATAAAGATCGAGGGCGCTCGTGCCCGCCAGGGTGTAGCAGCGCACCGAGAGCTGGCGCGAGATGTCGTAGAGGCTGGAGGCGAAGAGGCTGCGGGCGGGCCGGAGCACCGCGGGGGCGGTCGCGGCCGCGCAGCTCCGCGTCTCGACCGTGGGCATCTTGTTGGCGATGTAGTCCTCCAGCACGGCCACGGGGTTGCCCGGCTTCTTGGCCTCGTAGTCGCGGAGGTCGTCCAGGATGCCCTGCCACTTGCCGGAAAGGGTGCGGACCTCGGGCGGCTGCTCCGCGATCCCTGCCCGCGACAGCCAGGAGAGGAGCGGCTGGGAGTAGCTGCTCGCGAGCGTCGCGATGCGCCCGCGGGTCGTCTCCAGGTAGACACCCACCTCGGCGGGATCGCTGCCGCCCCAGGCCGCGGGTGAGACCGGGCCCGAACCGTCCCACCAGGAGAACCCGCCCAGGCGGGGACGGTACGGCTCCTCGGCCTCCAGCAGGCGGTCGACCGAGCGCAGCAGGCGGAAGGCCTCGGAGGTCATGACCGTGGTCACGTCGCGGCGCGCTCCTTCGAGCCGGACACGGCCCAGGGCCGTCACGAGGTCGCCCACGGGCCGGACCGACGCCTCGAACGTCCCGATCCCGGCCCGTACCTCGCTTTCGAGCAGGGAGAGACTCACGGCCGGCGGGACGGACTCGAAGCGCTGGGCGCGTGCCACGAGGTCGACAGCCTGCGACCGGGTGCGGTCCAGGGCCACGGCGTCGATCGCCGGCTGCAGGTCGGCAGGGAGCACGGTGAGGCCCTTCTCGCGAAAGCGCTCGTAGGCGGTGGTGGCCGCGGCGGCCTGGTCGAGCAGCACGGGATCCCAGGCCAGGCGTGCCCCGGGAGGCACTTCCACCTGGATGCGCGCGCCGCTCGACGCGGACGCGACGAAGCCCTGTCCGAGGAAGGCCCTCAGGGCGGTCTGGAGCAGCAGGGTGTCGGCCGAGAGCTGCATCTCCGGCTGACCGTCGCGGACGGCCAGGAGAGGCCCGGTGATCGAGGAGCCCACGGATGCGAGATAGCGCTGGTAGGCCGACCAGCCGGAAGAGCCCGCGTCGCGGATGCGGCGCGCCGCGGCCGGGTCGAAGATCTGCGAGCCCTGCATGGACGCGAGGACGTTGACGAAGTCGGGGCCGAGGTGGAACTCCCGGCGGAACGCCCACTCCTGCGAGCTTCCGGAAAGGGCCGTCTCGACGTCGCGGATCCGGTTCACGAGATCCTCGAAGCGTTCGGTCTCTCCGGCCGCGGGGCGCTGCACGGCGGCGACCTGCAGGCCGAGGGCGAGCGTCTCCAGGCGGGCGGCGAGCGGGCTCCGCCGGTAGAGGGCGGCGTAGAAGTTGGCAGCCAGCTTCTCGGCGCGCCAGGAGGCGTCGGCGCGGAACTCGGCGGGATCGAAGGGCGCGTACCGGGCGCGGCGCAGCGCCGCCAGGTAGAGATGGCTGTCCGTGAAGAAGTCGTCGGGCAGGCTCTCCGCGAACGAGTATTCCACCAGGTCGGCGAGCGGCTTGAGGTCCCGCGCCTGTCCGAGTTGGTTGAAGGCGCGGCCCTGCTTCTCCAGCTCCCGCATGTCGGCGACGTACTTCTGGAAGGCGAGGAACTCCGGCATCTGGTCGACAGGCAGCAGGGGCGCCCCGCTGCTCGCGACCGACAGCACCGGCGCGATCTCGTGGACGCCCGCCTCCTCGATTCGAAGGCGCGCCTCCTCGTCCAGCTCCTCGCGGATCGCTTCCAGGATGATCTCTTCGAACGACCGCGACAGCGCGCGCCCGAGCCGGGCGTGGAAGGGGCTGAACCAGGAGCTCGGGACGAAGGCCGAGCCGAAGTGCTTGAAGTCGATGCGGGACATGCCGCTGAGGAGTTGGGAGGCCGACTCCTTGAGCTCGGAGTCCTCTATGGCATCGTGCC
>JANOCF010000762.1:0-3814 GCA_031412055.1 Holophagales bacterium
GCCGTCGGCGCCAGGTTCAGCGGGCAGGCCTCGCGGTCGATGGCCATCGGCAGGTGGATGTCGGCCAGCCGAGCCAGGGGACCGGACTCATTGGCGGTCATCACCACCAGCGGCACGCCGAGGCGCTTAAGGGTCTCGATCAGCCGCAGCAGCTCCTCGGTCTTTCCCGAGTAGGACGCGGCGAGGACCACGTCCCCGGCGACGATCATCCCCAGGTCGCCGTGGACCGCCTCGGCCGGGTGCAGAAAGAAGGACGGCGTGCCCGTCGAGGCGAGGGTCGCCACGATCTTCTTCATGATGATCCCGCTCTTGCCCATGCCCGTGCAGATCACGCGGCCGGTGCAGGAGCGGAGGAGGTCGACGGCGCGGTCGAAGCGCTCGTCGAGCTGGTCGATCAGGCCACGGACCGCATTGGCCTCGGTCTCCAGGACCTCGCGTGCGACTTCTTGGGGGGTACGGGAAGTCCTCACCCTGCCGCCACCAGCGTCTTCCGTAAGGCGATCAGCGACTTGAGCAGCGCCTCAGCCCGTTCCGGAGGGAGCTGGACGGCCTTGTCCGACAGCGCGCGATCCGGCTCGGGGTGGATCTCCAGGAAGAGCCCATCCGCGCCCGCCGCCACCGCGGCGCGGGCCAGCGGCTCGGCATAGCGCCGCAGACCGCCGCTCTCCTCCCCGGCCGCTCCCGGAAGCTGGAGCGAGTGGGTCACGTCGTAGATCACGGCGATGCCGTCCTCCTGCATCATGGCGAAGCTGCGCATGTCCACAACCAGGTTGTGGTAGCCGAACGAGACCCCGCGCTCGGTCACCGTCACCCGGTCGTTGCCCGCGCTCCGGGCCTTATCGACCACGCGGCGCATGTCGTCCGGGGCCATGAACTGCCCCTTCTTGATGTTCACCGCGCGGCCGGTGCGGGCCGCGGCCAACACGAGATCGGTCTGGCGGCAGAGAAAGGCGGGGATCTGGAGCACGTCGCAGACCCGGGCCGCGGCCTCGCACTGATTCGTCTCGTGGACGTCGGTCAGGACCGGCAGCCCGGTCTCCTTCCTGACCAGCTCGAGGACGCGCATCCCCTCCTCCAGACCGAGGCCGCGGAAGCTCTGGATGGAGCTGCGGTTGGCCTTGTCGAACGAGGACTTGAAGATCAGGGGAATCCCCAGGCGCTCGGCCATGGCCGCCAGCACGTGGGCGGTCTCCAGGGTCCGCTCCTCGTTCTCGATCACACAGGGGCCGGCGATGATGGGCAGGGTGTCTCCACCGATCATCACCCCTGGAGCCAGCTCAATGTTGCCGCCCGTGCCAACCGGCATCAGCCCTCCACCCGCAGCTCCGAGCCGATCCTGGCCGGAATCTCCCCGGGCAGCGACGACTCGACCGCTTCCCGCTCCCGCCCGCGGCGCTGCTGCTCCGCCAGGGCCGCCGCGATGTACGAGACGAACAGCGGGTGCGGCTCCGTGGGCTTGGACTTGTACTCCGGGTGGAACTGGCAGCCCAGGTACCAGGGATGATCCGTCAGCTCGACCATTTCCACGAACTTGCCGTCCGGCGACAGCCCCGAGATGTGCAGCCCGTGCTCGCGCAACGTGTTGAGGTACTTTTGGTTGACCTCGTAGCGGTGGCGGTGGCGCTCGCTGATCTCGGGCGCGTTGCCGTAGATCCGGCGTGAGAGCGAACCGTCCTGCAGACGGCAGGGATAGGCGCCCAGGCGCATCGTGCCGCCCATCTCCTCGACCCCGAGCAGGTCGCGGAGCTTGTAGATAACCGGGTTGTCGGTCTCGGCGTCGAACTCCGAGGAGGTCGCGTCCTTGATGCCGCAGACGTTTCTGGCGAACTCGATCACCATGCACTGCATCCCGAGGCAGATGCCGAAGAACGGCACGCGGTGCTCGCGGGCGTAGCGGATGGCCCGGATCTTCCCCTCGGTGCCCCGGTGGCCGAAGCCGATGGGCACGAGCAGCGAGTCGACCTCGAACAGCTCGCGCGGCCAGGCCCGGTTCTCCTCCAGCTCCTCGGCGTCGATGTAGACCAGCTCCACCTTGGCGTCGTTGGCGATGCCGCCGTGGATCAGGGCCTCGTTCAGGCTCTTGTAGGCGTCCGGGAACTCGACGTACTTGCCCACGATCCCCACCTTCACGTGGTGGTGGGGATTCTTGACCCGGGCCACCAGGCTCTCCCAGCGCGAGAGGTCGCGGTCGTAGTGCGGCAGGTTCAGCAGCTCCAGGATGATGTCGTCCATCCCCTCGCGGCAGAACATGAGCGGCACCTCGTAGATCGTCGGCACGTCGCGGGCGGCGATCACCGCCCGGGTGTCCACGTTGCAGAACAGAGCGATCTTTTTCTTCATCTCCTCGGGCAGGGCGCGGTCGACGCGGCAGAGGACGATGTCGGCCGAGATGCCGATCTCGCGCAGCTCGCGGACCGAGTGCTGGGTCGGCTTGGTCTTGAGCTCGTCGGCGGCGGCGATGTAGGGCACCAGGGTGAGATGGATGTTGATCGCGTTGCCCCGGCCGACCTCCTGGCGGAACTGCCGGATGGCCTCCAGGAACGGCAGCGACTCGATGTCGCCCACCGTGCCGCCGATCTCGACGATGACCACGTCATTCTCGCCGGCCACCTTGAGCAGCCCTTCCTTGATCTCGTCGGTGATGTGGGGGACGACCTGGACCGTCTTGCCCAGGTAGTCGCCGCGCCGCTCCTTCTCGATGACCGACGGATAGATCTTGCCCGTGGGGTAGTTGTGGCGCTTGCTGGTCACCGTGTGGGTGAAGCGCTCGTAGTGGCCGAGGTCGAGATCGGTCTCGGCGCCGTCGTCGGTCACGAAGACCTCTCCGTGCTGGTACGGGGACATGGTCCCGGGATCGACGTTCACGTACGGGTCGAACTTCAACAGCGTAACGGAGAAGCCTCGCGCTTCCAGGATCGCGCCGACGGATGCCGCGGCCACACCCTTGCCCAGGGAGGACACCACGCCGCCGGTAACGAAGATGTACTTGGTTGCCATAGGTTTCTCCTGTTCCTCGATCAAAAACAGACCCGCGGCCGGCTCCTCAAAGGGCGGACGCGGAACGGAAACTCGAAATCAGACCCTTCCCAGCAAACGCTCGACCCGCTCCAGGTCTTCCCGGGTATCAACCCCCGGGGCGGACCGCCCGGCGAGGAGCACGCGGATGCGCAGGCCGTTCTCCAGGGCCCGGAGCTGCTCCAGCGACTCGCTCTGCTCGAGCGGCGTCTGGGGCAGCGATGCGAGCCGCAGCAGGGCCTCGCGCTGGTAGCCGTAGATCCCCACGTGCTTGAGCGGAGTCGCGCCTCCCTGCTGCCGGGGATAAGGGAGAGGCGAGCGGCTGAAGTACAGCGCATACCCGGCCAGGTCGAGCACGACCTTGACCGCGTTGGGGTTGCCCATCTCCTCCGCTTCGGCCTCGGACGCGAGGGTGACCACCGGGTCGTCCGGGTTGGCGGCCAGGTGGTCCGCGATGCGCGACACCGCCTCCGGGTCGATCAGCGGCTCGTCCCCCTGGATGTTGACCACGGCCGAAGCCTGCCACCCGCGGGCGGCGTGGGCGATGCGGTCGGTGCCGCTCGCGCATTCAGGAGGGGTCATCTCCCACTCGCCGCCGAAGCTTTCGACAGCCCGAGCGATGCGCTCGTCGTCGGTGAGGACCACCACGCGGCTGATGCCCCGCGCCCGGGAGACGCGCTCGTACACGTGCTCGATCATGGGCCGGCCGGCGATCGGCAGCAGCGGCTTTCCCGGCAGCCGGGTGGAAGCATAGCGGGCCGGAATGGCGCCAATGATGCCTGAGGCCGGTTGTCCGGTA
>JANOCF010000763.1:0-4246 GCA_031412055.1 Holophagales bacterium
CCGGGAGCGGATCGACGGCATCGACTCCGTCAACCGCCTGACCCGCCTCGCCGAACGCGCCCTGACCGCCCGAACTCTTGAAAGCCTGCTCCGCAGGAAGTGACTCTCGACCAGGGCGCTCAAGCCCTCCGGGCCGCGGCCACGGCCGGCAACGACGGCACCGCCAAGGCGGGGATCTCGACCTCGTAGCGCCGCCGGATGCTCGTTCCGAGCTTCCTCACGTCCGCGCCGTAGACGTGGATCGAGATGCCAGGACCGGGGTTGACCACGGGGTCCCACATACCTGCCTCTTCGCACCCAAGGCCTTCGCCTCCATGATGTCCTCCTCTTGTCTGGTCTCTCCCACGAACCCCAGTCTAGGGAGCCGTGGTGACAAGGTCGGCAACAGGAGGGTTCGAAGTGGGTCAGCGGCGGTTGAACTTCCGCATCAGGTCTTCGAGGCTGCTGGGCTGCTGCTGCTTGGCGGGCGGCGGCAGCTTTTGCGACGGCTGTGCTGGCTTCGATGACTGCGCCGGCTTCGATGCTGCCGGGCGGGAAGGGGCCTGCGGAGCTTCCTGCCGCCCTTCTCTGCCCTGCTGCTGCCGCGGCTCAGGCCGCGCTCCGCGCGGCGCGCTTCCAGCCGCCTGCCTGGCACCCTGGACCGGCGGCGTCTGGAGGACCTTGATGGACAACCCGATCCGCTCGCGCTGGTAGTCCACCTCCATCACCTTCACCTTGACGATCTCTCCCACCTGCACGGCCTCGCGGGGATCGGCCACCCAGCGGTGGGTCAGCTCCGAAACGTGGACCAGCCCGTCGCGGTGGACCCCGATGTCCACGAACGCGCCGAAGTTGGTCACGTTGGAGACCCGTCCCTCCAGCACCATGCCGGGCTGGAGATCCTTGACCGAGGTCACGTCCGCCCGCCACTCAGGGGTCTTGAACTCGGGGCGCGGGTCGCGGCCCGGGCGCAGCAGCTCGGTACGGATGTCCTCCAGCGTGAAGGCGCCGAGGTTCTGCCCGGCGTCGGCGAAGCGGTTGAAGTCCACGCGCGAGACCAGCTCCTTGTTGCCCACCAGGTCGCCGAGCGGGACGTCGAGCTGTTGGGCCATCTTCTGCACCACGGGGTAGCGTTCGGGATGGACCGCCGTGTTGTCGAGCGGGTTGTCGCCGCCGCGCACGCGCAGGAAGCCGGCCGACAGCTCGAACGTCTTGGGGCCGAAGCCCGGGATCGCGAACAGCGACTTCCGCGACCCGAAGGCGCCGTTGGACTCCCGGTGCTCGACGATGGCCCTGGCCACGCGCTCGGACAGGCCCGAAACCCGCCGCAGCAGCGGCGCCGAGGCCGTGTTCAGCTCCACGCCCACCCGGTTCACCGCGCCCTCGACCGCCATGTCCAGCTCCCGCTCCAGCGACCTCTGATCGACGTCGTGCTGGTACTGCCCGACTCCCATGGAGCGCGGATCGATCTTGACCAGCTCGGCCATCGGGTCCTGGAGACGCCGGGCGATGGAAACGGCTCCGCGCAGGGTGACGTCGAGCTGCGGCAGCTCCTCGCGCGCCACCGCGGAGGCGGAGTAGACCGAAGCTCCGGTCTCGGGGACGATGGCCACGACGACCTTGTCGAGCCCGGCGTCCCGGACCGCCTTGCGGGCGAAGGCCTCGGTCTCACGGCCGGCTGTGCCGTTGCCGACCGCCACCGCTTGGACCCCGTGCTGCTTGATCAGGCGGACGATCGTGGCCGCCGAGGCCGCCTCGTTGGCGTGGGGCTGGACGGGGTGGATGACGTCCGTGGCGACCACGCGGCTGGTGGCGTCCACCACGGCCAGCTTGCAGCCGGTGCGGAAGCCCGGGTCGAGCCCCATGACCGGCACCAGCCCGAGAGGCGCCTGCAGCAGCAGCGACTCCAGGTTGGCGCGGAACACGGCGATGGCCTGGGTCTCGGCCCGCTCCCGCATCTCGGACCGGACCTCGTTGGTGATCGAGGGCCGGAGCAGACGCTTGTAGCCGTCCGCCGTGGCCGCGGCCACCTCCTGGCCGCAACCGGTATCCAGGGGGACACCCCAGGCGCGGGCGAGGCTGTAGACCTCGGCATCGTCGTCGATCCGGAGATCGGAAAGGAGGAAGCCCTCGCGCTCGCCGCGCAGGACGGCCAGCAGGCGATGAGAGGGGATGTCCCGGCCCGGCTCGTCGTGCTCGAAGTAGTCGCGGTAGACCGCGGCCTCGGGATCGGTCTCCTTGCCGGGGAGGACGCGCACGCGGAGGATGCCCCCGGTCGCGAGGCTCTTCCTCAGCTCGGCCCGGCGGTCGGCGCTCTCGGACATGCGCTCGGCCAGGATGTCCCGGGCTCCGGCCAGGGCGGCGGCGGCGTCCTCGACGCCTTTCTCCACGTCGACGAAGGCGGCGGCCAGCGAGGCGGGATCCGCGCCGCGGTCCATGGCCTGGGCGAGCACCGCGTCGGCGAGCGGCTCGAGCCCTTTTTCGCGGGCGATCTGGGCGCGGGTCCGGCGCTTGGGCTTGTAGGGGAGGTAGAGGTCCTCCAGCTCCTGCTTGGAATCGGTGGCGCGGATCACCGCCTCCAACTCGTCGGTGAGCTTGCCCTGCTCGCGGATGCTCTCCAGGATGGCGTCGCGGCGCTCCATCAGCTCCAGGAAGTACTCGCGGCGCTTGAAGATGTTTTCAAGCTGAAGGTCTTCCAGCCCGCCGGTGGCCTCCTTGCGGTAGCGGGCGACGAAGGGCACGGTGGAGCCCTCGGCAAACAGCTCGGAGGCGGCCTGGATCTGGTTCGGCCGGGCGCCGACCTCCGAGGCGATGATCTCCAGAAAACGTGACTCCAGAACGGCGGTCTTGCTGCTCATGCGGGCTCCTCGGGGGTGTTCGGACTCGGGGGTCTCGAAACGGACGCCGTATCCTACCTCACGCCTCCCTCTCCGACCTTCTCCAAGCCCGTCCAACTTCGCAACAAATCGGGCTATTTGTTGCGAACTGGCCAGTCTGGCAGTCCAAAAGCGGGTTTTCACCCTTGGCGCACCGGATTTCTGTTGCGAACTGGGGGAAGTTCGCAACGGATGGAGGCCTGGCACGCGCCGCCGACGCGTCGTTCGCAACGGCTGGAGGGTTTTTCGCAACCGCCGGACCTAAGTTCGCAACAAACGGAGGGATGTTCGCAACGGCTGGAGCGTTGGCGGTTGCGAACTGGGCGTGCGCACGGCGTGCCGGAGGGGTTTTCGCAACGGCTGGAGGGTTGGCCGTTGCGAAAAACCCTCCCGCCGTTGCGAACAGGGCTCCGTTTCCCGGGAACTCTTCTCCGGCTCGTGCGTTAGTGGGGTTCAGAGATGGACGCAATGATCATGAGCGAGGCTGTCGTACCCACGCCATCGGAGGCGGCGGAGCCGGATGCAGGGCTCATGGCCCGGCTGCGGACGGGAGACCGGGACGCCTTCACGGACCTGGTCGAGCGCCACAAGGACACGGTCGTCAACTACCTCACCCGTCTGACCGGCAACCGGGACCGCGCCGAGGACCTGGCCCAGGAGACGTTCCTGCGCCTGTTCCGCTCGGCCGGCTCCTACACCGAGCAGGGGCTCCTGCGCGCCTACCTCTTCCGCATCGCCACCAACCTGGTGCGGTCGGAGGAGCGGCGCGAGCGGCGGCTGAGGCTGCTGCTCCCCTTTCTGGGGCAAGGTAAGCACGTCGAGCCCACGGTCCCGTCCGGGCTGCTCCGCCAGGAGCTGCACCGGGAGGTGGCCTCCGCGGTGGCGCAGCTACCCCTGCGGTTCCGCGTTCCCCTCGTGCTCCACGAGATCGAAGGCTGGCCCTACGCGGACATCGCCCGCGAGCTCGGCTGCCGGGAAGGGACCGTGAAGTCGCGGATCCACCGTGGACGGCAGTATCTGAAGGAGCGCCTCGCGCCTTACTGGAATGGAGGTCCGGCATGGAAGACCACGACTTAGGACGGCTGCTCCGCGAGTTGCCGCGTGAGCAGCCAAGGGCGGGATTCACCGCCCGTGTCCTGGCGAACCTGGACGCTCCTGAGCCCCGAGCTTGGCAGCAACCCCGCCTCGTCCTGGCCACGGCGGCGCTGGTAGCCGCGGTAGCTTCGGCCGGCATCCTGGTCCGGGCCGACCGGCATGAAGAGATGCGCAAGGCCGAGGCGCGGAAGATCCTCCAGGAGCTCCGTAGCGAGCACCAGCTCCTCGAACGGGAGCTGCAGGCGCTCTCCGATCCGGTGGTCTACGTCGGCGGCAACGAGGACGTGGACCTGGTG
>JANOCF010000764.1:0-3206 GCA_031412055.1 Holophagales bacterium
TCTTGGCCGCGCGGTCGATCTTCAGGTAGAGAGATGCCCGCTGCTCGCGGGCCAGCTCGTGCCGCTCCTCCTCCTGCCAGGGGAAGGGGGTCACGATCGCGGAGGGCGCCTGGAAAAGGATGGCGAAGACCAGCGCCGCCAGACCCGCGGCCGCGAGCTTGACGAGCAGCGGCCGGCGGACCTCCTCGGGCGGCGTCTCCACCCGCATCCTGCGATACGACCCCATCGTCGTCGCGTCGAGGTCCTCGGCTCCCGGCGGCGGCACCGCGACCAGGGCCGGACGGCGGTCCGGCACACCTTCCTTGCGCACCACCCGGAGACCCGGCCGCACAGCGGGCGACGGGGACGAGACCGATTCGGCCATGCTGAGCGCCGAAGAGGCGGGGACAGGCACGGGGCCCGTCGCGCGTCGCGTCGCGGCAGCTCCAATACCTCCAGTACCTCCGATACCTCCAATACCGCTGGCAGCGAGGATCTCCTCGACCGTGAGGGGCACGAAGCCTTCCTCGTAGGGGACCTCTTCGCCGCTGTAGAACTTGAACTCCCCCTTCTCCCAGGCCAGGAGCTGTTCGAGCAGGCGAGCGGCATGGAGGCGGAGCGCCCGCAGCAGCGCGTCGCGCTTCACGTAATCGCGGTCGACGAGCAGGTCGAGCATGCGCGTGCCGGAGCTCTGGTGCTCGGAAGCGGCCCGGGCGAACTGCCCACTGGAGAGCAGGCCCTCGCTGACCAGGATCTGCGAGAGACCCTCCTCCTGGGTCTGGTTGAGGGAATCGACCGTGACGATCTCCCCTCTCAGGAAGGACACGGCGATGATGTCCTGCTGGCCCTGGACCGTCAGAATGCCGGTCTTCCGCTGCTGGGAGATCATCTGCAGGATCTCCGGGAGCTTGAAGACTTCCAGGGTACCTTCAACCGCCATGCTTATCGACCTCGGTCAGACCTCGTTGCGCCGCTCCAGGCGGAGCCGCGCGACGAAGATGAGTGCCAAGCCCAGGATCGCCACGATCCAGGAGGTGAGATTGCCTGGATCATAGCTCCAGGGGATGCGATATCCGATCCCCCGGAACAGGGGGAGCATCAAAAAGGCCATGGGAAGGAGGAGGGCGGCGTAGACCTTCCCTCCCTCGCCCGCCTCGGCGGAGTTGAACCCGGGCAGCAGCGTCCGCCCCCAGCGGCCCAGGGAACGGCGCTCCCCCGCTTCGGGACGCTCCGTGCGCCGGGCGAAGTGCAGGGCCACCCCGACCAGGATCAGGACGATCGACACGAGAAGCGGCAGACCGCGCCGGAACAGCGCCAGGTTCGCGTCGTTGCCCTCCTGGTTGCGCCAGGTCTGCAGCAGCTCGCCGCGGATGCCCGGGATCCGGTTCATGCCGCCGCTGTTGA
This sequence comes from Holophagales bacterium, assembly GCA_031412055.1. GTDB lineage: Bacteria > Acidobacteriota > Thermoanaerobaculia > Multivoradales > UBA5704 > DATMER01. Next base: position 1,384 of record JANOCF010000764.1, read on the forward strand.
TCACGACCCGCTGCTGGCTCAGGTTGCGCATCCAGAAGGCCACGCGGGTGTCGTCGATCTCGCGCGCCTGGGCCAGCGACCTCTTCGATTCATCGAACAGGTACGACTCGGAGTAGGCCTGGCTCAGGTTGAAGTAGGCGGCCGCGTTCTTGGGGTCGACCGTCACCACCTTCTGGAAGTGCTGGATGGCGTTGCCGAAGTCGCCCTTGAGAAAGAAGTACGTGCCCAGATTCATCAGCGCGCTGGTGTTCTCGGGCTCCTTCTCCAGCACCTGGCGGTAGAGCGACCGCGCCACGTCCCACTGGTTGAGGGAGCGGTGGACGTCCGCCAGCAGGTGCTTGACCCCGGCGCTCTCGGGCAGCAGTGCCCGCAGCGCCCCCAGGTCGGTGAACAGGCCGCCATAGAGCCGGTGCTGCTCCAGGCTCTCCATGGCCTGGACCGGGGGCGACAGGGTCACCGCGACGTTCCGCCGCTGCTCGGTGACGAGGATCGGCGTCATGCCCAGCAGGAGCCAGAGCAAGACCAGCACGACGCGCTCGCTTGCCGAGGAGTAGGTCCACAGGAGCAGCGACCAGAAGATGGGCAGCCAGAGCAGGCCGGACGGGAGAGCCAGCGGCCAGAGCAGCAGAAGCGCGGTGACGACCACGGCTGCGGGGCGAGGCATCCAGCGGCCGAACAGCCCGGTCATGTCCTGGTAGAGCTCTCCGCCCTTGACCGACATCTGCACGGCCACGAAGAGCGTCCCGGCGGCCAGCAGCAGCGTCAGGGTCCAGATCAGGAAGCTCTGGAGCCAGAGGTAGCGCTCCAGGGGGGTGCCGAACAGGCGCGCGTAGCCCCGGAGCTGCCCGGTCGCGGCGCCCAGCCAGTCGCCCTCCATCCAGGCGGTCGAGGCTTCGGCAAAGGCGACGTCGGAGCGCCCGGGATCGAGCTTCTCAGCCGCCGCGAGGGACCAGCGGGCGCGCTTGAAGTCCTTCTGCTCCGCGGCCTGGACTCCCCGCGCCAGGGCGCCGGACGCCAGGTCGGGCAGGCGGGTGATCCCGAGCTGGCGCGCGGTGGCGAGCAGGTCGTTGACCACGCTCTCCGAGCTCGGCCGGTCGTTCTTGACCAGCCACTGGAGCCACTGCTCCTCGAGCTGCTTGAGCGTCCGCCGCACCTGGGCGGTCATCTCGACCCCGGTCACCTGCGCCGACGAGGTGCTCTCCTGGGCGGACAGGGCCGCCGGCATCAGGCCGACGAGCAGCAGCGCGAGCGCCACTGCCGACCGGAGCCTCTTCTCAGCCACGCTTCTGTACATAGCGGACGCGCAGGCGGTAGAGCATGTCCTCCAGGAAGGCGGACTCCTGGGCGGTCAGGTTGCCGAGAGTCTTCTGGCGCAGCACGTCGAGCATGTCGATGTGCAGCCGTGCCATCTCGAGGTTCTCCGCCCACTGCCCATCCGGCAGGGGCGCGTCGCCGAGGTAGATGGCGGCGGGCTCGGCGAGCATGGCCGCGAGATCGAAGAAGCCGGGGCCTACGCCCGGCGGCGTACCGGGGAATCCGAGACGCGGGTCGTCCTCCTCCATCTCATCCTGATCCATCGTGGCCGGCTGCGGCGGCTCGGCCATTCCGCGGCCCGCCGCTGGCTCGGGCCTGACCGGCTCGGTATTACCGGCCGGGGCAGGGACGGGCTCGGGCTCGTCGACCTCCGTGGTGGCCGTCGATTTTTCGTTGAGGAAACGGTACTCTTCCCGCAGCTCGCCTTCGGGCGTGAACATGCGCTTGTCGGTGACTTTGATCTCTTTGCCCTGGCTACCCACCTGAAACCGTACTCCTTTCCGTGCATG
>JANOCF010000765.1:0-3447 GCA_031412055.1 Holophagales bacterium
CACGGTCATAAACGAGACTGCGAGTAACTTGTTCTTCAGATGCTCCCAATAGAAAGGAGCAAGAGAATGATTCTTGAGGAGATAGGAGACGACCGAGGTGTCGACAATGACCCGATTCAAGCCCGACCCTTGGCGTCGAGATTCTGCCCACGCCATTCTGCGACAGCGTCTTCGAAGCCGTCGTTGAGCTCATCCGAGGGCCATCCGCCGAGCAGTGTTTCGAAGCGCTCAACGGGCTGAACTCCTTGAGCCCTCGCCAACTCCTCGACGGTGTATCCACGATAGAACTCGTCCCGAGTTGGGGGAGCACCTGGGAATGCTCCATGCTCTTCTCGCTTCGGCGTGGACATCGTCACCTCCGCCTAAAAGGATAGCACCAATTGCGCCCGAGCGCGACAGCGTCGCCGGTATCCATGGCGCTGTGGCCTCACCCCGTCTCCTACTTCTGATACCCCCGGATCATCGTCTCCAGATTATCCAACCCCCGCCGGACCTCCTCCAGGCTGGGGCCGAAGGAGAGCCGGACGTGCTGGTGGAAGCGTGAGAAGCGCTGGGCGCGCCGGTGGCCGGGGTTGACGTCGAAGAAGACGCCGGGAACGCAGATCACCTTGTGGTCCAGGGCGGCGCGGAAGAACTGCATGCCGTCCGAGATCGGCTCCGGGAGATCCCGCACCGAGACGAAGGCGTAGAAGGTGCCCGCGGGCTCGGGGTGAACCCGCATGCCCAGCTCGCGGGCGCGGCGCAGCGTCAGGTCCCGCTTCGGCAGGAAGACCTCGCGGATCGCCTTGGACTCCGCGGTCACCAGGTCCGGGTTCATCAGCTCCACCGCGGCCCTCTGCTGCGGACGCGAGCCGCCGCCGTCCAGGAACGAGCCCGCGCTCTCGATGGCCTCGATGACCGGGCGCGGTCCCAGCGTCCAGGTCACCCGCCAGCCCGGATAGCGCCAGTTCTTGGTCAGGCCGTCCACGATCACCACGGGATCGCGGTCCACGTCCTCCACGTAGCGCGCCGCGCTCACGGTCGGGCCGGCTTCTCCTTCGCCCGGCTCCCAGATGTAGTGGGAGTAGAACTCGTCGATCACAAGGGTGCAGTCCAGCTCCCTGCCCACGTCGACCCACTCCGCCAGCTCGTGCCCGGAGACCAGCTTGCCCATCGGGTTGCACGGGTTCGAGAAGAGCAGCACGGACAGGCCGCGTCCGATCACCTCGCGCCGCAGATCCTCGGCCGAGAAGGCATAGCCCTGCTCCCGGCGCAGCAGGATCGGGATCGGCGTCACCAGGCGGAAGATGTCCAGCAGCTCCTCGTAGGCGGTGTAGTCCGGCAGGAAGTGGCCGAGGTTGACCTGGTCCAGGGCGGCGACGGCCCGCGTCAAGGCCGCCCGGCCGCCTCCGGAGATGGCCACGTTCTCGGCCGTGTACTGGGACCGCATCCCCTTGCGATAGAGGCGGTTGTAGAGCGCGGCAACCGCCTCCCGCAGCTCCGGCACACCCGCCACGGGCGCGTAGTAGTGGTCGGCCGGATCGATGGTCACGGAGGTGACCCGCGGCGGAGCTCCCGGAAGCGAGCCTGTCTCGGGCTGGCCCTGGCCGAGATTCGACCACTCGGGATCGCCGGTCCGGTAGCCGCGGGCCATGGCCTCCTTGGTGACGTAGACGACGCCGGTCCGCGGAACGTTGCGGAAGGCCTGAAGGGACGGAGCTGCTTGCGATGGGCTCGACATGGCGGCTCCTCAGTCTCCGTCGCGGACGATCCGCACTTCGAGCAGCTCGTTGCTCGCCGTGGTCGTCCCCTGGTTGTTGCCCTGATTGTTCCCCTTGATTCCGCCGTAGATCCAGCCCACGAGTGTGCTCTCGCCCCGCGGCAGCCGCACGAGATCCAGCACGCCGTTGTCGAAGTAGAGCCCGTCGGACGCCCGCAGGAAGACGGCATTGGTACCGAGCAGACCGGGCAGGCGCACCGGCAGCACGGTCTCTTCCGACGTGCCGTTCCGGCGCCGGGTCAAGGCCGAGATGGTGTCGATGTACGGGATGGTCACGTCGCAGCGGAAGGCTCCGTCCTCGTAGACGTACAGGCTCAGGCCGCCGAAGAAGACGGTGTGCATGTCGCCCGCCGCGGAGTCGTAGACCGGCAGCAGAGCGGTGTCGTAGTGGCTGAGCCGCTGCTCGAAGGGATCGATCACCGGAGCGCTGCCCGGCGACACGTAGATCGGGTTCAGGTAGGCGTAGCCGAAGATACCTCCCGTCCGGGTGAACACGCCGCCATAGGCCGCGACGCCCGCCCGGCTACGGCCGGTATCTCCGGCAGCCCCCGGGACGCGGATGGGACCGGCATTGAGGTCGCGGCGGCGGAACTGGCTGTCGCGGTCCTCGGTCTCCACGAACTCGAAAACCTTTCCATCCGGGAGCTCAACCCTTGTCTTCTCGCCCTGCTTCTCCACCCGCACCCCTGCATCGGTATGGGACAGCGTGTCCGCGCAGCCCGGAGGCACGGCGGGCACGGCATGGCTGGTAACGGCGCGGTAGCTTGAGATCTGGGGAACTCCGCCCGGCCCGTCGAAGATGCGGAAGCTCCGGACCTCGAAGGAGTACTGCTGGCCTCCGGCGCAGTACAGGCCCGTGCAGTGATGGCCGAAGAGCAGGTAGTAGCGGTCCTCGTCGGGGTTGTATTCGAGCCGCCCGCCCGCGAGAGCCACGCGTCCGTCCTTTCTGGACTTCAAGGTGTCGCGCAGCACCGTGTTCGGCACCTGGATGGTCTGGCCGATGCTCCCGGATACCCCCGGATACTGTCTCCCCAGGATCTTGACGAGCTTCCGGACGTCCAGGCTGACCATGTAGGGATAGGTGACGAACGCGGCCGAGTCCGGGTTCTTGCGGCTCGCACCGTAGCCGCCCAGGATGTAGAGCTTGCCGCGTTTCTCGTGGAAGTCGGACTGGGTGTTGTTCGCTCCCAGGATGTGGTCGAGCGGGGCCGGCGGCGGCGCGATCTGCCAGATGCGCTTCGTCCCGAGATGGAAGACCCAGATGTTGCGGTTGGCCTTGTCCCAGGCGAACTGGGGGCCGTCGAAGTGGTTGCCGTCGAGCCGTCCGCCCACGAAGATCCAGTAGCCGTCCATCTTGGCCGCCGCAAAGGAATGGAGACCGGGCAGCGCCGGCATGCCGGCCAGGTCGGCGGGTTTGACCTCCACGCGGAAAGGCGGCTCGGCATTCGCGGCATTCGCAGGCGTGGCTGGAGCCAGGGCGAAGACCAGGATGGCAAAGACGGCGGCGACCCGGATCGTTCTCATTGGACTTCTCTCTTCCATGTTGGTCGTGCGCTATGCTCGCTCCCGTTTCCATGGAGCTTATCGAATGAAAAAACAGCTTGCCCTATCCGTCCTTCTGCTCTCGCTGATCCCCGCGGCTGCCCGTGCGGACGAGCCCGCGCGGCTCCACGACCTCTTCAAGAGGA
>JANOCF010000766.1:0-5160 GCA_031412055.1 Holophagales bacterium
CGGGATTGATTCTCTTCTCCTCAAGCATCTGCTCATGGCGCTTGAGGAGGAGGTGGATTCTCTCTACGTTGACTTTGTCCATGGTATTGGCTCCATTCCCCTGAAAGGGTCGCTAAAGTACATGCCAACCCCATGCCAGGGGCTTGATCCCATTCCCTCTCCCCCGTTCCGGGGAAGAGGGAGAAAGAGGCCCCTCTATTCGAAGTAGCCGGAAACATCAAGGATCAGGTGGACCGTTCCCGTGCCGGGCAGGAACGACTCGGCGAGGACCGTGCCGTCCACTCCCAGGGGGAGGACCGTTGAGGCGGCCCGGTTCTGTCCCTGGGGGAAGTTGATCGCGGAGACCCCTGGATCGGGACTGTCCACCGACCAGAAGGAGAAGCGTCCGAAGCCGGTGGCGTCGACGGCGGTCACGTTCGCGGCTACCGCCTTGGCCGTAGCCGGGACGCCGCAGCGGCCGCCCAGGGCCAGCCGCCGCCGCTCCGCCGAAGGCCACGCACCACCCTCGGGGGTCTTGATGGAGCGGGTGTCGAGCACCCGGCAGGGTTGGACCGTGTAGAAATCGGCAGCCTCGGGGCTCGCCGGAGGAGTCGTGATCGTCAGCACCCAGTCTTCTCCATCTGGCGGGACAACCGTGCGCAGGCCGAAGCCCTGGATGGCGGGTCCGGGCGAGAAGGTCCCGGTGCGGGGATTGAACCACTCCGTGCGCAGCGGACCCGGGACGAGGAGGAGATCGAGCAGGGCGGGTCCGCCGTGCAGATAGACCACGTAGAGCCGCCCGGGGTCTTCCGCCGCGTACGCGTCGCCCGTGACCACCCGCAGGAGCGAAGGCGCCAGCCGCTCGAACCGCACCGAGGAGATGAACTGCGTCAGCGGCTTGAGATAGGCCCCGGTGCCCGAGGAGGCGGCACCGGCGAGAAAAGCGGCCCAGGCCTTCTGGCGGTGGACCGTGTCCTCGTCGCCGAGCCCGAACTCCTCCTGGATCAGCGGCTTGTCCGCCATGCCGAGGTGGAGCAGCCCCATGGAGTGGACCTTGTCGTGGTCGGACTCGTTGCCCGCCTGGATGTTCATGTAGTCGGCCCAGGTCTCGTTGGGGAACTTGAACGTGCCGGTGATGCCGTGGACGCTCATCAGCCGGTCCCAGGGATTGTGCTCGTGGAGGTACCGGGCGTGGGTGGAGACCTCGGTAGTGGTCCATCCCTCCTGCCACTCCAGCATCAGGGTGAACAAGGTGTTCACGTAGCCGGAGAGGCGGGCCATGCCGTACTGGATCAGCCGCTTGCGGTCGGCGTCGGGGAGGTCGCCGAATTGCGAGTCGTCGGCGAAGAACCAGAGCTGCGACACCATGCCGGCGTCGCGCATCCGGAGAACCCACTGCTCATAGGTGTGCCAGCGGCCGAGATCGAAGCGGGTCTTGTCGTTGTTGGTGTCCCTCCCGATCCAAGGGGTGGTCGAGATGTGTCCGTAGTCCCCCTTGTTCGCGATGTACACGTTCATCTTGTTGAGGCCCATGCCCGTGTGGCGGGCGAAGAGGGCCTCCCGCTCGGGCTCCGACAGCTCCTCGGAGAAAAAGGGATGGGAAAACTGGATGCGCTCATCGGGAGCGTCGGCGTCGAGGAACTTGCCAACCAGGTAGACCGGCCGGCCCTCGCGGTACCTGAAGACCTGCCGCCGGTTGGGATCGATGACGATGGGTCCGTTCCCGAACACACCCGGCAGGGTGCCGGAGCACTCGAAGCTGCCGGACCTGGCGTTCAGATCCGCCCGGTTGCTGATCGTGGTCCAGCGCCACGTCCCTTCCTCATCCGGAGAGATCCGGACCTTGAAGACGTTGCCGACCGCCCCGCCGGAGCCGTTGCCGTCAAAAAACCCGTCGACCGTGTAGACGGTTCCCGACGGCGCGGTGACTCTCGCGCTGAGGGTGATGTCGGTGAACGGGTTGGGCAGTCCCGCGCGGGAGTCGAAGGACTGGCCGCTCTGCAGGACTACGTCGGTGGTGTCGAAGCGGAGGACGTCCGCGGCGAGCGGAGGGGCGGATAGAACAAAGCCGATTACAGAGAGAATTACTCCGAGAAGAGGCCTTTTTTCCATGCAGCACTCCCATGACGAGCCACTTCAGGTACTCAAAGAACACTGACGACGGACTTCTACTGCGGACTGCCCAAAGGCGTTTGTACCACTTCAGGGAGGGTTGTGCCAAGCCTCACCCCCTGTCCCGGGACAGGGGGTGAGGTATATTCCGCGCCACCATGCCCCGGCGCACCGACATCCGCTCCATCCTCGTCCTGGGCTCCGGCCCGATCATCATCGGCCAGGGTTGCGAGTTCGACTACTCCGGCACCCAGGCCTGCCGCGTCCACAAGCGCGAGGGCTACCGCGTCGTGCTCGTCAACTCCAACCCGGCGACGATCATGACCGACCCCGACCTCTCCGACGCCACCTACATCGAGCCCCTGGTGCCCGACGTCGTCGAAAAGGTCCTGGAGCGCGAGCGGCCCGACGCGCTGCTGTCCACCGTGGGCGGACAGACCGGGATCAACCTCACCCTGGCCCTTGCCGAGCGCGGTACCCTCGACCGGCTCGGCGTCGAGATCCTCGGCGCCGGGGTCGACGCCCTGCGCCTGGGCGAGGACCGGCTCCTCTTCAAGGACGCGATGGAAGAGATCGGGCTCAAGGTTCCCCGCAGCGGTTACGCCGGCACCTTGGAAGAGATCCGGGCCATCGTTGCAGGAGAAGACGGATTGGGCTACCCCGTCATCATCCGCCCGAGCTTCACCCTCGGCGGCGAGGGCGGCGGCGTGGCCTACAACCGTGAGGAGCTGGAAGAGCTTGGCGCCTCCGCCCTCCAGGCCAGCCCGGTGAGCCGGGTGCTCGTGGAGCAGTCCGTCCTCGGCTGGAAGGAGTTCGAGCTGGAGGTCATCCGCGACACGGCGGACAACGCCATCGTCGTCTGCTCCGTGGAGAACGTCGACGCCATGGGGGTCCACACCGGCGACTCCATCACCGTGGCGCCACAGCAGACCCTCTCCGACCGCGAGTACCAGGCCATGCGCGACGACGCCTTCAAGGTCATCCGGCGCGTAGGCGTGGCCACGGGCGGGTCCAACATCCAGTTCGCCGTCCACCCCGGGACCGGCGAGCGGGTCGTCATCGAGATGAACCCGCGGGTCTCCCGCAGCTCGGCCCTGGCGTCCAAGGCGACCGGCTTCCCCATCGCCAAGATCGCGGCCCTGCTGGCCGTGGGCTACACCCTCGACGAGGTCGCCAACGACATCACCGGCAAGACCCGGGCGGCCTTCGAGCCGACCCTGGACTACACCGTGGTGAAGATCCCGCGCTGGGCCTTCGAGAAGTTCCCCGAGTCGCCCACGACCCTGGGCACCTCCATGAAGTCCGTGGGAGAGGTGATGGCCATCGGCGGCACCTTCGGCGAGGCGCTCATGAAGGGGCTCTCGGCCCTGGAGCTGGACGGCAGCCTGTCCGACCGCGAGCGCCGCATGTCCGATCCCGTGCGCCTGCGCAGCCGGCTGGCCATCCCCAACTGGGAGCGCCTGTTCGCCGTCTTCGCCGCCCTGCGCCAGGGCTGGACCGTCGAGGAGGTGGCCAAGGTCTCCTACATCGACCCCTGGTTCCTGCGTGAGATCCAGGAGATCGTCGAGCTCGAAGCCGAGCTCGCCTGCTGGGACGTGCGCTCCCTGCCGCGCCACCTGCTGCGCAAGGCCAAGATGACCGGATTGACGGACGCGCGCATCGCCTCCCTCCTGAGCTGCACGGAAAAGGAGCTGACCGCCCTCCGCAACACGGCCGGTCTTCACCGGGTCTACAAGCGCGTGGACACCTGCGCCGCCGAGTTCCCGGCCACGACCCCCTACCTCTACTCGACCTTCGGCGAGGAGGACGAGTCCGATCCGGACGACCGCCCCAAGGTGGTCATCCTGGGCTCCGGCCCGAACCGCATCGGCCAGGGGATCGAGTTCGACTACTGCTGCGTCCACGCCGCCTTCGCCCTGCGGGAGATCGGCTACGAGACCGTCATGATCAACTGCAACCCGGAGACGGTCTCCACCGACTACGACACCTCGGACCGCCTCTACTTCGAGCCGCTCACCCTGGAGCACGTGCTCGCCGTCATCAAGCGGGAGCAGCCCAAGGGGGTGATCGTGCAGCTCGGCGGCCAGACTCCCCTCAAGCTGACGCGAGGGCTGGCCGCCGCGGGCGTGCCCATCTGGGGGACGCAGCCCAAGGCCATCGACCTGGCCGAAGACCGCAAGCTCTTCGGCGCGCTCCTGGCCGAAGAGGGGATCCTGCAGCCGGAGAACGGCACGGCCTTTTCGCAGGAGGAGGCGGTGGAGGTGGCGCGGCGGATCGGCTACCCCGTCGTGGTGCGGCCGAGCTACGTGCTGGGCGGGCGGGCCATGGCGGTCTGCTACGACGAGAGCACCCTCGGCGGCTACATGAAAGAGGCCGCGGACGTGTCGCCAGGCCATCCGGTCCTCCTCGACCGCTTCCTGGAAGACGCCTTCGAGCTGGATCTCGACCTGATCTCGGACGGCAAGACGGCCGTGGTGGCCGGCATCCTCCAGCACATCGAGGAGGCGGGCATCCACTCCGGCGACTCGGTGGCGGTGCTTCCGCCCTACCGGGTCTCCCAGGCGGACCAGGATGTGATGCGGGATATCGCCCGCCGCCTGGCCCTGAAGCTGGGAGTGGTGGGGCTGATGAACATTCAGTTTGCCCTGAAGGACGGCCGGGTCTACGTGCTGGAGGTGAACCCGCGGGCGTCGCGGACCGTGCCGTTCATCGCCAAGGCGGTAGGTGTGCCGCTGGTGAAGCTGGCGGTGCGGGTGATGGCCGGGGAGAGCCTGGAGTCGGTGGGTTTCCTGGAGGAGCCGAGAGTGCCCGGAGTGTTCGTGAAGGCGCCGGTCTTTCCGTTCCGAAGGTTCCCCGGCGTGGACCCGGTGCTGGGTCCGGAGATGAAGTCCACGGGAGAGGTCATGGGGGCGAGCCCGGACTTCGGCAACGCTTTCGCGAAAGCCTGGCTCGGGGCCGGCCACGAGCTGCCGCTGAAGGGAACGGCCTTCCTCTCGGTGCACGACCGGGACAAGCCGTTCCTCCTGGCGGTAGCGGGCCGCCTGGCGGATCTGGGTTTCTCCCTGGCAG
>JANOCF010000767.1:0-3773 GCA_031412055.1 Holophagales bacterium
CCTGACGCCCAGATCGTCGGCGTCAAGGTGCTCGACTGCGGCGGCTCCGGCAGCTTCGGCGACGTGATCGCCGGCATCCTCTATGCAGCCAACCTCGCCGACGTCGACGTCATCAACATGAGCCTGGGCGTCGGCATCCCCAAGAACCTGCAGGGTGCCGGTCCGCTGGTGGCCGCCCTGAACAAGGCGGTCAACTACGCCAACAGCCATGGCAAGCTGGTCGTCATCGCCGCCGGCAACGACGGCGCCGACATGCAGCACTCCGGCAACGTGACCTGGGTGCCGGCCGAGTCCGGCGCCGGCATCTCGATCTACGCTACCGGAATCGACGACAGCCTGGCCAGCTACTCCAACTTCGGCGCGTCCGGCACCTGGATCGGCGCTCCGGGCGGCGATTTTCCGAACCCGGCTCCGCCCCTCGCGGGCTGCCCGGTCAACAACGCCAACGAGTCGCTGATCCTCTCGGTCTGCTCCTCGTTTGTCTGCGGCGGCCCGAGCTTCTACCTCCTGGGCGCCGGCACCAGCTTCGCGTCGCCGTACGTGGCGGGCATCGCCGCGCTCGTGGACGGCCAGGCCGGCGGCGCCCTCAATTCCGGTCAGCTCAAGAACATCCTCAAGAACACGGCCGAAGACCTCGGCAAGCCGGGTACCGACCAGATCTACAGCCACGGCCGCGCCAACGCCGGCAACGCCGTGAACAACCAGTAAGCCTCTACACCCACACGGGGAAGGGCGCGGGGAGCGATCTCCGCGCCCTTTTGTTTTCTTCATTTTGTCTCGCCTCCGCCCGCGCGGAGCACCCTATCCAGAGGACGGCGGATGAAATCCATCTCCGTGTCTGACCTCGATCCAACCAAGGAGTCACGATGAAAAGATTGGTCGTGCTCGGATTTCTGGCCCTCGCCCTGGGTGTCTCCCAGGCCCAGGCCGGCGAAATCCGCGAGAGCAATAAGTACATGATCGAGCTCAAGGGCGGGATTCCTGCCAACCTGGAGAAGCTCGTGGCGGACTCGGGCGGCACCCTGCTGCGAGTCCATCCCCAGATCGGCAAGGCCACCGTGGTCGCTACCGACCCTGCCTTCGCCAAGCGCATGGCGCGCAATCGCCAGGTGACGGCGGTCCACCGCGACTCGGTGATCCAGTGGACCGAGCCTCTCGGAGCCACCGTCGAGATACCCGAGGTACCGGCAGCCGCGGCCGCCGCCGATCCCACCGAAGCGACTCTCTTCCCCTGCCAGTGGCACCTGCGGCAAATCGACGCGCCGGAAGCCTGGGCCCAGGGCGCGCTCGGCAGCCCCCACGCCAAGGTGGCGGTGATCGACACCGGGGCCGACCCCTTCCACATCGATCTCGAGGGCCGGATCGACGAGGAGCACAGCACCAGCCTGCTTCTCCCCGGGACCTCCGCCTGCGGCGCCGAAGACGAGAACACCTTCCACGACTACGCCGGGCACGGCACGTTCATGGCGTCCACGATCACCACCAATGGCATCAACATCGCGGCCGTGGCGCCGGAGACCCAGGTGGTGGCGATCAAGGTCATCAACTGCGAGGGTGAGGGTGAGTTCTCCGACATCATCGCCGGAATCCTTGTGGCCGCCGACATGCCCGACGTCTCCGTGATCAGCCTGAGCCTCGGCGGGTTCGTCGACAAGAGGGCGCCCGGAGCCAAGGAGTTCCTCCGCTTCGCCCGGGAGTCCGTGGACTACGCCTTCTCCCAGGGCAAGCTCGTGGTCGCGGTCGCGGGCAACCAGAGCCTCGACCTGAACGGCGTCCGCCCGCTGGTGGCCGTGCCCACCGAGTCGGGCCAGGCCATCGGCGTCTACGCCACGGACGTGCGGGACCAGCTCGCGTCCTACTCGAACTGGGGCTTCCCCGCAAGCTGGATCGGCGCGCCGGGCGGCGACAACAACACCCCGAAGCGTCCCTTCGCGGGCTGCCCGCTGCCGGCCGCGGAGCAGGGCCGCATCCTCGGCGCCTGCTCCAGCTTCGTCTGCGGCGGCGAGACGGATCAGTACATCACCGGCCGCGGAACCAGCATCTCGGCCCCGCTCGTCGCGGCGGTCGCGGCCCTGGTCGACGGCCAGCACGATGGCGTTCTAAGCCCCCGCAAGCTCAAGATCATCCTGAGGAACCGGGCCGACGATCTCGGCGAGCCCGGCACCGACCCGATCTTCGGCAACGGTCGCGTCAACGCCGGCCGCGCCGTCAATCACAACTAGCCCGAAATCGAGCCCATACCCGGCGCGGGACCCCAGGGTTCCGCGCCTCCCCTTCCCTGCCCTCGTCTCCTGAGAGACAATCGGCGCCATGAGCGTCCTCGACGTGCTGGTCGTGGGAGGCGGGATCTCCGGCCTGACGACCGCTTTCTACCTGTCCCGAGGCGGCGGCCTGCGCGTCGCGCTCCTCGAAGCCTCACCACGGCTGGGCGGCGCGCTGGAGACCTGGAATGAGGGTCCGTGGCGCTTCGAGCTGGGACCGAACACGGTCCTGGAGAACCATGAGAGCGTAGGGCGGCTGATCCGCGAGGCCGGCCTGGACGGCGAGAAGATCGTCTCCCTGCCTTCAGCCAGGCGGCGCTACCTGTGGAAGCGCGGCCGGCTGCACGCGCTCCCCTCGGGACCTCTCGGCTTCGTCCGCACCCCGCTCTTCCCCGCTTCCGCCAAGCTCCGCCTGCTCCGCGAGCCCTGGATCCCAAGGCCTGCCGGCAACCCGGACGAAAACGAGGAGAGCATCGCCGCCTTCGTGCGCCGCCGTCTCGGCCAGGACCTCCTGGACTACGCGGTCGGACCGTTCGTGTCGGGCATCTACGCCGGAGATCCGGAGCGGCTCTCCACGCGCTATGCCGTGCCCAGGATCGCGGCCCTGGAGCGTGAGCACGGCAGCCTTTTCCGGGGCGCGCTCGCGGGCCGCAAAGGGTCGTCTCCCGCCATGATCTCCCTCCGGGATGGCCTGGAGCGGCTGCCCCAGGAACTTGGAAGGCAGATCGATGCGCGGACGGGCGTGACCTGCCAAAGGATCGTGCCGATCGAGGGTGGATTCCGCGCCGTTACCAGCGCGGGAGACGTGGAGGCGAAGCGGGTGGTCCTGGCGGTGCCGGCCGACGTGGCGGCCCGCCTGCTGGAGGACGCGACCGGCGGCCGGAGCCGCGGCTTTTCGGAGATCAACTACGCGGCCGTGGCCATGGTCTCGACGGGCTGGAGACGGGCCGACGTGGCCCATCCGCTGGACGGCTTCGGCTTCCTCGTGCCGCGCAAGGAGGGGCTGCGCCTGCTCGGCGTCCTCTTCCCCTCCTCGATCTTTCCGCTCCGCGCCCCAGACGACCACGTGGCCCTCACCGCCATCGTGGGCGGCCGGACGGACCCGGAGGCCGCGGCCTGGGAGGACGAGCGGCTGCTCTCCGAGGTGCTTGGCGAGCTGCGCACGACGCTGGGAGTCCGTGGCGAGCCGGTGGCACAAGTGATCCGGCGCTGGCCGCGCGCCATCCCCCAGTACGAGATGGGCCACGGCCGCTTCCTGGAACTGGCGCGGACGATCGAGTCCTCGCTACCCGGCCTGCGGATCGGCGGCAACTTCCTGCGCGGGGTCTCGGTCCCCGACTGCATCCGCAACGCCACCGCCATGGCCGAAGAGCTTCTTCAGGAGCGTCAGGAGCGGGGCTGATCCGGCTTGCCGGATTTCTTCTTGGCCTCTTCGGCCTGCTCGGCCTCCTGAGCCTTCGCCTTTGCCTCCGCGGCCTTCTCGGCGGCCTTCTCGGCGGCCTTCTCGGCGGC
>JANOCF010000768.1:0-7350 GCA_031412055.1 Holophagales bacterium
CGCGCGGCCTGCCATCGAACAGGATCTCGCCGCTCCACGGCTGGTACAGTCCGGTCACCAGCTTGGCGATCGTCGACTTCCCGCTCCCCGACCCGCCAACCAGAGCGACGCGGGAGCCCGGCCTCAGCACCAGGTCGAGCCCTTCGATCAGCGGCGCATCGAGGCGGCTGTAGCCGAACGTAACGCCGCGCAGCTCAAGATGCCCGGCCAGCTTGACCCGGCCGCCCTCCGTGATTCCCTCCCCTGGACCAGTTGCGGCGCTCGGATCGATCCGGTAGCGCAGCACATCGTCGAGCCGGTTCATGTCCCCTTCCACCATTTGCAGACGGCCCCCGAGGCTCACAAGCCGGTTGATCGGCGCGATGAAGCTGACCATGAGCATCTGGAAGGCGACGAGGCCGCCCAGGGTCAGGTCGCCATTCATCACCCTCAGGCCGCCGATGCCGAGGATCAAGGCCGTGTTGACGGCCATGAGCATGGGCGGAACGGCATCGAGGATCTGGGTGTACTGCTCCAACTCCTGCCGGCCGTTCACCACCTTCGCCTGGTAGCCCGCCCACCGCGTGAACAGGTCGGACTCCCCTCCGGTGGCCTTGAGGGTCTCGATGGTCTGCAGACCTCCGATCGCCGTACCCATGAGCTTGCCCTGGTCCTGAAGGAGACGGCGGTTGCCGTTCACCCTCTTGTGCGAGACATACCGGAGCGCGACGACGTTGAGCGAGGCGATCGCGATTCCCACCAAGGTCAGCACCGGGTCGTACCAGAAGAGGATGATCGCGAAGAAGACAATCATCAGGGAGCCCAGCGCATTGGTCGCGAGGTCGCGCGAAAGGAGCTGCGCAACACGGTCGTTGATCCCCACCCGGGAGCTGATGTCGCCCGCGAAGCGCTGGCTGAAGAACTCCGAGGGGAGGCGCAGGACGTGCCAGAGAAAACGGCTCGATCCTCCAACCGCCATGCGGGTTTCGAGCCGCAAGAGATGGCTCTGCTGCAGCCAAGTCAAAGCGCCCATCATCAGCGCGGTCAGTCCCATTCCCAGGAGCAGGAGCGGCAGCCAGTCGCGGCGCCCCTCCAGGAGAACGCCGTCGATGAACACCTTGGAGAACACGGGCACCGCCAGCCCGGGAAGCACCAGGGCCAACCCGGCGAGGAGGATGTAGGCAAGCGCTGCCCCGGAGCCGGCGAGCCGCTTGCGCAGCGCGGGGATGAGTCGAGGAGGCTCTCCCTGGCGCTGGAACTCGGGGCCGGGCTGGAACGTCAGGACCACACCGGTGAAGGCCTGGTCCAGCTCCTCTTCCGTGATTACGCGCGGCCCGGCGGCCGGATCGTTCAGGTGGACCCGTCCCTTGCGGAAGCCTTCAAGGACCACGAAGTGGTTGAAGTTCCAGTGGAGGATCATCGGCGCCTTGAGCTTCCGCAACGCCGCCGGCTCGTGCTTGAATCCCTTGGCCGCGAGGCCGTACTGGCGGGCGGCCTTGACGATGTTGCTGGCCTTGCTGCCGTCGCGCGACACACCGCACGCGATGCGCAGCTCCTCCAACGGTACCCAGCGGCCAAAATGAGCCAGGACGATGGCCAGGGCCGCCGCGCCGCACTCGACCGCCTCCATCTGCAGAACGGTCGGCGTGCTCACCGCCCGTGCGGATTCTTCCGAGCCTTTGCGGAGGAGTCGCAGCATCGAATATCCCGGCGAATATCCCGGCTCAGATCCCCAGACGCTCGCGGATGCCTGGAATCAGAAAACTGATCGGACGCTCCTCGCGGACGATGATGTTCCCGGATGCCAGGGTGCCGCTGCTGATCCTTACGTTCGGGCCGGTGGAGGACGACCAGCGATAGCCTGTGGGCGTCCTGGGGTCCCGCTGCAAGGCGACGTTGACCTGGATCGGCGGTCCCTCCTCCAACAGCCTCGTGACGAGCACCTCGTTGCCGAGCAGGCGCGTCATGCCGCGCTGGCTCGAAGGGAATTCGGCCGTCCAGACGACCTTGCCGATCATCGAGCCGTACTCCTCCCTCTTCACCGTGCTCGGCGAGACCCGCACGGTCATTCCCTTCTGCACCCGCTTGCCCCCTGAAGCGGGGACGAAGAGCACCGCCATCAGCTCCTCGGAGTCCACCTCCACGTTGAGGATGGGAGTACCCGGATTGACGACGTCACCCCGGTCGACCAACAGCTCCAGGACGCGGCCGCCCCGGGAGGCGACCACGCGGACGGTCTCCTCCAGGCGGGCTTGGCGCTCGCGCAGCTCCAGCTCCAGATCGCGGATGGCCGCCTCGCGGGTCTGCACCTGCTGGTCGACCTGCTGCGCGGAATCCAGCCGCTTCAGCTCCAAGCCGTTGAGCTCCAGCCGGGCGGCGGCGAGCTGGTCCTGGGCGGTGTTGAGGCGCTGCTCCGAGGTGACCAGCGCCTGCTTGGTGATCAGTCCGTCCTTGAGCAGCTCCTGCTCGGCCGCGACGCGCTCCCGCGCCAGCTCGACCTCCCGCTGATAGGACCGGATGCTCTGCTGAAGGTTGGCGCGCTGCTGCTCGAGCTCCCTCCCGCGGAGACGCCCCTGCTCGCCGGCGTAACGCAGCAGCTCCTGGTACTCCGAACGGATGTCGGAGAGCTTGTCGCGGGTGTCCTGGATCTGCCGCAGCAGCTCTTCTTGCCGGACACGGGCCACGACCTGTCCCTTCTCGATCACGTCCCCCACCGAGACGAGGATCTCCTCGACCTGACCGGTCTCCGCGGATACCACGTTCGAGACACCGCCCTGGCGGATCAGAATCCCCGTCCCCGTGGTCTGCGTGGGGATGGAGCCGAACACGCCCCAGGCCAGCGCAGCCATGAGCAGGGAGCCCAGCGCCATAAGCGCCAGCCAGCCCTTGGGGCTGGTCACCTCCATGAGCTGGTCGAGCTGCTCGGGAGAAGAAAGCCTTTCCAAGGCAACCTTGCGGAAGATCACGGCTCCTGTCCCCCCTCCTGGAAAGGACCGGTGGTCAGCTCGGCACGGTCGGCCGCGGCGGCCCCGGCTTCGGTGTCCGGCAGCGTGCCGGTCTCGAACCGGAGCCGGGCCAGGGCGATGGCCAGGGCGAGGTGAGCGGAGACCTGGGACTGGCGGGCCGACGTCAGGCGGTCGCGCTGAGAGATCACGTCGAGCAGGGTCGAGCTGCCGGCCCTGAGCTTCTTCTCCTCGTTCACCACCGCCTGCTCGAACAGCCGCACCGCCTCCGACGCCCGCTCGAGCTGCTCGGCGCCCCGGCGCACCGCATCGAGAGCGGTCGGCACGTCGGCGCCGATCTGCCGGACGACGAGGTCCTCCAGCAGGGCGCTCTGCTCCCGGACGGCCTCGATCTGCATCAGGTCGCCGCGCGCCCCACTGTTCAGGGTCGGCCAGGAAAGGATCACGGAGAGCGAGGAGCTGGCTCCCGGCACGTTGCGGTACAAGGGAGAAACGAAGCTGGAAGCGTCCGCCCCACGGACCAGGCCCGAGTAGCTGGGCGTGAAGACCAGGTCGAGCTGCGGTTTCAAAGCGTTGCCCGCAGCGCGCAGCAGGATCTCGGTCCCCTGCCGCCGCTCGCGGGCGGCCTGGAGATCGGTGCGCCGCTCCAGGGCGGCGGTCACGAACTCACGCTCCTCGGCGGGGGGAGGCACGGCGGAGGCCGGTACGACCGGGAACGGATCGGACGGGAACGGCAGCACGGCGATCCGGGAGGTCTCCAGGCCGAGTTCCCGCCCCAGATCCTGCCGCGCCTCGAACAGGCTGCGCTCGCCTCCAATGCGAGCCGTCTCCTTGGCGACGAGGTTCGCCTCGACCTGCACCAGGTCGGCCGCCGGCGTCACGTCCGCCTCGATCAGCCTGCGGGTGGTCTCGAGAAGCTCGCGGGAGCCCTTCTCGCTGGCGCGCAGGACCTCCAGGTTGAGCACCGCCGCCCGCGTCTGCCAGTATTGAGCCACCACGGCGAGCGTGCGCGCGGCGGTCGTCTGCCGCAGGTCGAGCTCGCTCGCCGCGACCTCGCGCTCCGCCGACAGCTCGGGAGCAGCGGTGGCAGCCCGGCCCCGGCCACGCAGCAGCGGCTGGCGGACCTGAAACGCGAAGGTCCCAAGGTTCGCGGCCGGACCGGCCCCGGCGTCCTCGGAGCGCAGCAGCTCGAGCTGAGGCTCGATCGACAGACCGCTGCGGAAGCGCTTGCTCACGCCTACCGCGTTGCTGAGGATCGACTGTTCCTGGCTGGAGGACTCCGTCAGCGGCGACCTGGTTTCGGATTCGGTAACGCTGGTGCTCAGCACCGGATCGAAGATCCCTCGAACGCTCAGCAAGGCCCCCCGCGACGAGCGGAGCCGGGACTCTTCGAGCGAGAGGTTGGGATCGTGCTCCAGCATCATCCGGATGGCCTCCAGGAGACCGAGGCCGTCGTCTGCGGTATCAGCGACATTGGCAACGTTGGCGGCATCGGCGGACACTGCTTGGCCCAACGCTGCTGATGGGAGCCAGAGCGTTAAAAGAGGGGCGGCGCAACAAAGGGCCGTTACGGCCCGTGAACGTGAAGTAAACAGCACGGTCCGTCCATGTCGTCCCTGCACGGCCCATCTCGGCCCGCCGGACCAGCCAATGAGTTAGCCTAGCATTGTGGACTGCGAGACTCAAACCGAGCGCCTGGCCTCCCTGGGGGCCTCTCCTCCCGAGGTGGACGAGCTGCTCCGCTACACGGAAAACGCCTTCGACCTCGGCTCCCTCGGCCCGGAAACCGCCTTTCCCCTCCCCGACGAGCCCTTCGTCGCCATCTGGGAGGGCTGGGCCGAGGAGGCCCGGACGCGAGGGGCGTTCGCGGTGCTCTCCGAGCATCTGCCGCAGCTCCGGTTCCCCATCCGTGCAGGGATCAGCCAGACCGCGGACTACCGCGCCGCAACGTTGAAAGGGGTGCTGCCGGAAGAGCTACCCGAGGCCACGGGCCTGGAGTTGGAGCGGCCCGAAGCAATCGAGCTGGAGATCCATTCGAGCCCCGCGGGCCGCATCCCCGTTCTCATCGTGCGTGGCCGAAACGAGTTCGTTGCCCTTGTCCGAGCCCTTGGGAGGCGGAACGAGGCCTTTACAGTGCCCGACTCCCAGGGCGCACTCATGATCGGCGGCTTCAACAACTGGGCACGGATTCGCGAGCTACGGCGACGTGGGGAGGAGATCGCTCAGGACACCCCCAAGGAGCTCTACCAGGACCGTTTCATCCTGCTGAGCGATGGTCCGTACAGCGCCGTGCCGGCTGCCGATCTCGGACTCCAGGAGGAGGAATGGCGAGAGATCTCGCTCGCGATCCGGCGTGACCACGAGTGCGCGCACTACTTCACGCGCCGGCTCTTCGGCTCGATGCGCAACAACGTCCTGGACGAGCTGATCGCGGATTACGCCGGAATGGTCGCGGCGGTCGGTGCCTTCCGCGCCGACTGGTTCCTGCGCTTCCTCGGACTCGAGGACTACCCCCGATACCGGCCGGGCGGCCGGCTCGACCTCTATCGAGGCGATCCGCCTCTCTCAGAGGGCGCCTTCCGCATCCTGCATGCCCTGGTCCGGTCGGCGGCCGAGAACGTGGAGAGGTTTGACGCCCAGCTCCAGGGCCAGCCCCGTACTCTCGCGGATCGCGCGCTGACGCTCGCGACGCTGGCCTCTCTCCGCCTCGACGAGATCGCCTCCCCTGAAGCCGGAACCCTCCTGGAGACGTCCATGGATAGCCTCCGCCAACGACTGGGCTGGTAGCAAGCTAGATCAGGCTGACGGGATCACGTACAGCAACACCGCCAGGAAATGCAGGATGCTCCCCGCCAGCACGAAGCCGTGCCAGATCGCGTGGCAGTAGGGGCGGCGCAGCGCGTAGAAGATCAGCCCGGAGGTGTAGGCCATCCCGCCGAGAAACACCAGCCACATGCCGGCAGGCCCCACGGCGGCCACCATCGGCTCCAGGGCCACGACGACCAGCCAACCCATGCCCAGGTAAAGGACCATGGACAGCCAGCGCAGACGTCCCATGGCAAAGACCTTGAGCACGATGCCGAGGATGGCCAGGGCCCAGACCACGCCGAAGAGGATCCAACCCTGGTTCCCTCCCAGGCTCTCCAGGGTGAAGGGGGTGTAGGTCCCCGCGATCAGCAGGTAGTTTGCGGTGTGGTCGTGCTTCCGCAGCTCGGGCTTGGCCCTGGGATCGCGGATGCCGTGATAGAGGGTCGAGGCGAGGTACAGCAGGATCAGCGTCACGCCGAAGACAACGCAGGCCGTGACCATCCGTGCATCTCCCCGCACCAGCGAGAGGTCGACCAGCACGATCAGCCCCGCGATGCTCAGCAGGAGCCCCAGCCCATGGGAGGCGCTATGGAGGATCTCCTCCAGGGGCGTGTACTGGCTCGACGGCTTCGGCTCCGGCATGGCGGCCCTCTCTTGCGAACGGTCCCTCGACCGTGGCCATTGTAACCGGAGCGCCGAGTGGCGCCTCCGCCGCACGTCAGCCCTCACACCCCGGAGAGATCGATCCTGAACATCCCCCTCCCATGAGTCGCGCACACCAGCGTCCGGTCCATCCAGAACAGGTCGTCCACGGAGCAGTTGGTCGGACCCTCGTTGGTCGGCGACCAGGTGGAGCCCCCATCTTCGCTGGCGAAGATGCCCACCTCCGTGCCGAGATAGACAAAGCTCGACCTCCGGGGATGGACCGCCAGGGAGCGTACCGGCGCCTCGGGCAGGCCATTGCCGATGTTGCTCCACGAGCTGCCGCCGTCCGTGCTCTTCCACACGTTCCCACGGGTGTAGTTCGAAAACGTGATGTATACCGTGTCGGCATCGCCGGGATCGATCACGATCCGGCTCACGAACGCCTGGCGGCTCCGGTCCGGCAGCGGCGTGGGACCCTTGTCGTCCATCTTCTCCCAGATGGGGCTGCTGCCGGTGCCATTGCGGGTGCGGAAGACGTCCCCGTTCTCATGGCCGACCCAGATCACGTCCGCGTTCCCATTCTCCACGGCGATGGCGCTGATGCAAGCGCCCGTCGGACTCTTGATGGACGACCAGGCCGGGCCGCGGCTCGTAGTGTTGGGCTCCTTGGCGTTGTTGGTCCGCCACAGCGACTGCCCCCCGGCCAGGATGCGGTTCGAATCGTTCGGATCCAGGATGAACGGGGCGATGAAGAGCGCCTTCTGGTTCTTGGCGTCCGGAATCCGGAAAGGGGGTAGCTTCCACACCCAGTCCTGGCCGTTCCAGAGCTGCCCACTGATGTACTCTGATTTCTTCCCGCCGTCCGTGCTGCGGTGGATGTTCAGGAAGACGTACTCGCCGTAGAAAACCTTGTCGTCGTCCGGATCAGCCGCGCAGAACCCGCCGTCGCCGCCGA
>JANOCF010000769.1:0-4901 GCA_031412055.1 Holophagales bacterium
GGCGGTTGAACCGCTCCTCTTCGGGCGAGCCGGCGACCACGATGCCGCCCGCGGCGCGGACCAGCGCCACGCCCGCGGCCACGTCCCACTCGTGCTTGGGGGTCAGGGTCCAGGTGGCGTCGGCCAGGCCGGCGGCCACCAGGGCCAGCTTGTAGGCCACGGAGCCGGTCGGCCGCATCTCGAAGGCGCCGTCGCGGTAGCCCTGCCACTCGCCGCGCTTTACCTCGCTCCGGCTGGCCACTACGGTCGCGCCCTTCAGCCGCTCCCTGCCGCTCACTCCGGCCGGCTTGCCGTTGAGCGTCACGCCCAGCCCCTTGGCGCCGACGATGGTCTCCCCTGTAACCGGATTACAGATCCCCCCGGCCACCGGCTCGCCGTCGACGACCAGCCCGACCGAGACCGACCACTCCGGAATGCCTTCCACGAACTCCCGCGTGCCGTCGAGCGGGTCCACCACCCAGACACGCCGCCGCTCCAGGCGCGAGAGGTCGTCCGTGGTCTCCTCGGAGAGCCACCCTTCACCCTCCTGGGTGAGCAGGCGGCGCAGTACCGTATCGACCTGGGTGTCCGCCTCGGTGACCGGGTCGGTGGGGTCGTCCCCGGACTTGCGCCGGGACTCGACTTCACCCGGGGTGAAGCGCTGCAGGACGACCAGGGCCTCCCGCAGCGCCTCCCGGATCCGGTCCAGATCCCGGGAGAAGTCCTCGCTCACTGCTGCGCCACCATGCTCGCGCCGACGTAGCCCTCGCGCTCCAGGAAGAGCAGGATCTCCTGCGCCGCCTCCTCGGGCGAGAGCTTCGCGGTGTCGATCACGATGTCGGCGTCCGTCGGCTCCTCGTACGGGTCGGAGATGCCGGTGAACTCCTTGAGGATGCCGGCGCGCGCCTTGGCGTAGAGGCCCTTGCGGTCGCGCTCCTCGCAGGTCTCGATCGCCGTGGCCACGTGCACCAGCACGAAACCGCCGCCCGGCTCCACCGCCGACCGCACGTCGCGGCGCACGCTGTCGTACGGCGCGATCGGCGCGCAGATGGCGATGCCGCCGTTCTTGGTGATCTCCGCCGCCACGTAGCCGATGCGCCGGATGTTGATGTCCCGGTGCTCCTTGGAGAAGTTCAGCTCGGACGACAGGTTCTTGCGCACGATGTCGCCGTCGAGCACCGTCACCGGCCGGCCGCCCATCTCCATGAACTTGACCAGCAGGACGTTGGCGATGGTCGACTTGCCGGAGCCGGACAGGCCGGTGAAGAACACCGTGAAGCCCTGCTTGTGGCGCGGCGGATGGGTGCGGCGCAGCTCCTCGGCCACCTCCGGGAAGGTGAACCAGGACGGGATCTCCCGGCCCTCGGCCAGCCGCTGGCGCAGCTCCGTGCCCGAGATGTCGAGTGTCCGGGCGCCCTCGGGCACCTCGTCCTGGGGCAGGTAGGTGTCCATGTCCTCGACGTAGGTGACCATCTTGAACGGCACCATCGCGACTCCCAGCTCCTCCTCGTGCTGCCGGAGCAGGTCCTGCGCGTCGTAGGGGCCGTAGAACGGCTTGCCCTGCGAGTCGTTGCCCGGACCGGCGTGGTCGCGGCCGACGATGAAGTGGGTGCAGCCGTAGTTCTTGCGGATGATCGCGTGCAGCAGCGCCTCGCGCGGACCGCCCATCCGCATGGCGAGCGGCAGCAGCGAGAGCTTGGCCGTGTGCTGCGGGAAGCGGTTGAGCACCGCCTGGTAGCAGCGCACCCGCGTGTAGTGGTCGAGGTCGCCCGGCTTGGTCATGCCCACGGTGGGGTGGATCAGCAGGTTGGCCTGCACCTCCTTGGCGGCGCGCAGGGCCAGCTCGCAGTGGGCGCGGTGCATGGGGTTGCGGGTCTGGAACGCGACGATGTGCCGCCAGCCCTCGCGGGAGAACTCCGCCCGCATCTCGGTGGGCGTGTGGCGCAGCGGCCGGAAGTCGTAGTGCACGGGGAGCTGAATGCCCTCGACGCGCCCTCCCACCGCCACCGGGTGGGTCTTCTGGAGCATGTGCGCCACGCCCGGGTGCTTCAGGTCGGTGGTGCCGAAGGTGGCCTGGGCGCTCGCCTCGCGGTCCAGCTCCCACAGCTCCTCGACGTGGAAGGCCGCCAGCATGACGCCCTCGCCGTCGCGCAGCGCGAGCACGCTGGTACCGGGGCGCAGCTTGTCCGCCAGCTCCTTCGGGATGTCGAGCAGGATCGGGATCGGCCAGAGGGTGCCGTCCGCCAGGCGCATGCTCTCGCACACGGAGTCGTGATCGGCGCGGCCCATGAAGCCCGTGAGGGGCGAAAAGCCGCCGTTGACCAGGAGCTCCAGGTCGCAGAGCTGGCGCGGCGTGAGATCCCAGGAGGGCCAATCGCGAGAAGCTGCCTTCAGCTCCGCGGACCGGTCCGCGTCGGCCAGCAGGTTGATCAGCTCGCCGCCGTGGGGCGGAATCAAATGACTGGCGGAACCCTCGGGGCTCCGATCTCGATCAGGCGCAGGAAAGGCAGAGATGCGTGTCATCGCGTTGAATCCCTTGTTCGGTGTAAGTCGTGGATGTGGGCAGGAAAAGGCCACAGGCCGGCCTGCCGGCCGACCCTATAGTATACGGATTCTGCGAAGAGTTCCCACCTACAGCCAGGCCTATGGGCGAGAAGGCGACGCTTCGGGCTCGCTCCCGGTCAGCGCCACGGCCAGGGCGCCGGCTCCTGCCAGGGCCGGAGGCAGCCAGGCCAAGCCGCACGGGCCGCACTCGTCGTCGGCACGGCGGACATCCTCGTGGCTGAGGCGGATCTTGACCCCGGGGCAGAGGAAGCCGAGCACCTTCTTCTTGTACTGGTTCTCCGCGGTCTCGCCGATGGTCAGGTTCTCCGCCAGGCCCTGCTCCTTGGGGTTGAGCTGCACCTTGCAGTCGTTGCGTACGCTGGCCGTCTCCGTCTCGGACTGGGAGACCACCTTGCCCGCGGGGTCGACCACGGCGGCATAGAGCTCGACCTCGTGGTTGCGGTCCTCGGGACGGGGGAGAATCGTCCAGTACTTCCCGCCGGGCTCAACCTCCAGGGGGACCCAGTAGAACGCCTGGTTCCCCCCACGCCAGCGGAAGTAGAGCCGGGGCGACTGGCCTACCGCGGGATCGGGGATGACCGCGGCACGGATCACGCCGTTGCCCTTGCGCGGAATGCACTCCGGATCGACCACCGAGACCGACTGGGCCTGGGCGATGCCGCTGGTACCGCTGATACCGCCGACACCGCAGACCAGGATCAGACCTGCAAACAGGGCGCGTGCTTTCATGACTGGGCTCCTTCAGAGTCCATTGTAGTCTAGCCGAGGATCTTCCGTGCGTAGCCGTCCACGTACGGAGTCCGCTGCAGGTTCGGCAGCGACCGCCGGAGGACGGAGGCCGCGGCCTGCGCGTCTCCCGACTCGTAGAGGGAGACGGCCATGTAGAAAAGCAGCTCCGGCTGGTCCGTGCCGGGCTCGCCGCCGCGCTTGAAGTAGTCGGCGGCCTCCTTCCAGCGGGAGACCCGGTAGGCGGCCTCGGCGGCCAGGTGCTGGGCCTCGATCGAGTCCGAGTGAGCGTCGGCGACCTCGCGGGCAAGGTCGAAGGCCTGGCGCAGCTCCTTGATCTTCCCCTCGGCCGTGAGCAGCTTGCGGGCCTGGGTCATCCTCTCGCGCTCGGCGCCCGAAAGGGCCGTGATTGTTGGAGCCGTCGGAGTGACGACGGCCGGGGGATTGGCCGCTCCGGCAGTACCTGGAACGACGGCAGCGGCGGTCCGGTCGGCGAGCGCGCGGAAGGCGGGGATCGAGCGCAGCGTGCTCGCCGGAATCCTGACGGCGAGCCGCTGCTCCAGCGCGGTGCGCACCTCCGGCGGCAGCGGAGCCCGGGTGTAGCCCTGGAAGCGCTCCTCCACCTCGGCCAGGCGGCGGAAGGTGTCCTGAAAGCCTTCGGCGTCGGCTGCACGATCCTGGGCCAGGGCCAGACGGGAGAGGCAGCCGCCGAGGACCAGCGGCTCGTCGAGCAGGCCGAAGCAGGCCAGGCGCAGCGTGTGCGCCGCGTCCCCGAACTCCTCGCGGTCGTACTGCTGGACCCCCTGCCGCAGCAGGCTGTCGTAGAACGGGTCGGCCGCGGCCGCCGGACGGACGCCAGTGACCAGGAGGATAGCCAGAAGGGCCAGGGCGAGGAGGGCGGTCTGCTTCATACGCTTCATGCTTCGGACGCCTTCTGGCGCTCCACCTGGGTGAGCGGCCGGTTCTGCACCACCGCTCGCGGGTTGTCGGACAACAGCCGTTTCGCCACCTCGGCGCCCCAGCGGCCGGAGATCGTCTGGTACGCGCCCCGCAGCCCCGGAGGCCGGCGGGTCACGCCGTGGCAGTCGCTCGCCACGAAGTGCGCGAGCCCCGCCTCGATCAGCGCGTGCGTGTCGGCCTGCGGAGCGCGTCCGAAGTCGCCGGTCACGCTCATGGCCGTGATCTGCATCAGCGCGCCCAGGGCGACCAGGCGCCCGACCAGCTCGAGGTCGTCCGCCAGCCACGGGATGAACTCCGGGTGCGCCACGACCGGGCGCCAGCCACCCACGGACAGCTCGTGGACCAGCCCGATCGCCTCTCTCCCCCGCGCCTGCGCGTCGAACTCGATCAGCAGATAGCGCGAGCCCGCCAGGGTGCAGATCCCGCCGCCGGGCAGCTTCTCCACCTCGGCCAGGAGCTCCGAGTCGACGCGGACCTCGCCGCCCAGCAGCACCCGCAGCCCGGGGCCCGCGGCTGCCTGCAGCTCGCGGGCAAGCGCGGAGAGCTTCTGGCGGTCGCCGTTCCACCAGGCGCCGCGCCGCTGGTGCGGGGTGGCGACCATCGCGCGGCAGCCCTCCGCGGCGGCCAGCCGGCACATCTCGACCGCCTCCTCCAGATTCTTCGGACCGTCG
>JANOCF010000770.1:0-2003 GCA_031412055.1 Holophagales bacterium
CTGGCAGCGGCTGCCGTTCAAGATGATCACGCCGTTGCTGTTCCTCTCCTTCGACCTCGACCTGGCGTTGTTCGGGCTGGACGCTCACGGCTTCCTCCTGCATCAACTCGCCTCGTTCGGCCTGTGCGTCGCGGCGCTCTACCTGGTTCTTCGTCTGTGGCTGCCGCGCTCCTGGTCCGCGTTCACGGCCGTCCTGTTCAGCCTCGGCCCGGTCACGGTCTCCATCGCGCCGCTGCTGATCGTCCGGCATTACGTAGAGACCACGCTGCTCAGCCTGATCGCGGTCGGTTTGTATGTCCTTGCCCTTCGCCGAAACGGGAGAGGAGCGCTCGCTGTCGCCTCCGCCGTCCTCTACCTCCTGGCGATGCTCGCCAAGGAGATCGCGGTCCCGCTGATCTTCCTCCTCCCGCTCCTGCCCGAAGGAAATTCGCGGCGCCGGCTCTTCCTGGCCATTCCCCACGCCGCGGCCTTCCTGCTGTACATCGGCTACCGGTTCTACATGCTGGGCACGTTGGGAGGGGGCTATGGCTGGGTGGTGGACACGATGGACCTCCCACGCCTCGCCCTCCACCTGCCAGGCAAGATCGGAGTGGAGCTGCTTGGACATCCCTCTGCGGCGAGCTGGGCAATGCTGGGAGCCCTCCTTGCCGGGCTTCTCCTCGCCGCTCTGAAGGGTCGCGCGGCGGCCCGTATCCTTGGAGTCTCGGCCCTGCTCGCGCTCCTCCCGATCCTCCCAGTGTCCACGGAGATGGTCCCCCGGTACGCGTTGCCGGCGTGGCTGGTCGTGGTCGTGGCCTTCCCGTTCGGAGTCCGTTACCTCTTCGATCGCGGGGGGACCATCCGGCTCGCGGGCATCGGCTTGGCGCTGATCGCCGCGGTCGGGACCCTCATCGCTCATCTCGATGCGAGAGAGGCGACCTTCGCCCGTCTGGACCGGATGTCCGCGGAGGGCCGGGCCTTCGTGGAGATGGGACCGGGAGAGCTGCTGCGCAATCCCCTGAGCCCTCCGGCCACCATGGGCGAGCTGACCTGGCTCAAGCAGGACATCCTGAAGAAGCAGGCCGGCACCGGCTGGTTCTACGACGACCTCTTCCTGTGCGTGAACCCGCAGCCCGGAAGGGTCTGGAGCTGGGACCCCGCGGAGCGCCGGGTGGAGGAGATGACGCCCGATCTGGCCGCGCTGGGGCGCCGCCACTGCTCGGCGATCCGCGAGGAAGCGCCGCTTTCAGTCGAGATCCACGCCGTAGGCCGCACCTTGCACTGGACCCTGGGACCTTACCCGGCGGGCCGGTATTCCTTCGTGCTCGGGAACGGCATACAGGCCTTCGAGATGCCGGCTGTAGGTGGATTCCAACTCCGACAGGCGGGCGCGCTGTCCTTGCGGGTGAAGTACCAGTCGCCGGAGGGTTGGACCACCTACTCGCCGGAGCTGGCCATGGACTTTTCTCGGGAGCCCGTCTTCCGCTGGTCGCGTCCCCTTCGTCAAAGGTGAGGGGTCATCCGGTCAATGGACGAGAGTAGTGACGGTGCAGTTGGGTGTAGAATCTCATCGAGGCCTCCTTTCCTGGTGTCGGCCGCTCATCAGCAATCTCGTTCTCCTGTCCCAATGGCGGATTCGTCGTGCACCAGGTGTCCGATCCAGAATTGATTGGGGGAACCGTCGCGCGAAGTGGCTGAACCCCGGCCAAGCGGTTAGCCCTCTTAACTTCCATCACGGAGGTACTGGTTCAAATGAAGGTTCAGACGTTTACTCCGAGCAACGTGATGAAGCCAATCGGGCCCTACAGCCACATTGCCATGGCTGGCCCGTTCATTTCCATCTCCGGCACCGCTGGAGTGAACCCGACAACAGGTCAATTCGCCGGCCCTGATACCTACTCTCAGGCACGGCAGATCCTGGAGACATTTCGCGTCATGCTTGAGGGTGTAGGTTGCACCTTGGAGCAGGTCATGCATGTTCAGGTCTTCCTCTTGAACATGGAAGACTTCGAAGAACTGAACAG
>JANOCF010000771.1:0-7065 GCA_031412055.1 Holophagales bacterium
GCGCACCCGCTCCAGCGAGGCGAACTCGGCCGGCCGGCCGGCCGGATCGGGACGCGTGAGGCGGAGGGCGTCGATCAGGGTCCGGGAGCGCATGCGCTCGATCACTCCGAAGGCGCGGTCGAGGTCGGATCTTTCTAGGAGACTCCCGGAGAGCCAGTAGTAGTCCTCGGCCCAGGTCGAGAACAGTCCGGGCTGCCCGGCGGAGTCCTTCTGCTGCTCGCGGAGGGTCTCGATGGCGCCGAGACCCGCGAGCGCGTCCGCCAGGGCCTCCTCCGGAGGGGCGATCGCCCAGCTCACCCGCATCCGCTCGTGCCAGGCGTAGGTGAGGGCGTGCACGTCGCCAGACTTCTGCGCCAGCACGAGGGCCTCATGGCTCTGCTCGCGGGCCGCTGCCGGATCGGACACGGCGAGCCGCCGCGCCAGGGCCGCCCGGCAGTAGCTCCACACCTGTGGCGTTGCCGGGATCTCCAGACAACGCTCCAGGTGCTCTCTCGCCTCCGGACCCTCCGCCAGGGAACCGAGGATCCATAGCGGGTAGACCGCCACATCCATTCGCTTCGCGGCCTGGGCGGTGGCGAGAGCCTCGCGCGCCAGGCCGAGCACCTCTTCCCGGCCGCGGGCGGTCGGCATGGCACTCAGCTCGTCCAGGATCGTCAGTGCCAGGCCGGAGCGCGCCGTGACCACCACGGCGGCATCCCTGGTCTCCTCTCCCAGGGCGATCAGGCGCTTGTAGGCGTCGCTGGATTCCCGATAGCGCCCGGTCTGCTGAGCGATCGCGGAGAGCTGATACAGGTACTCGCGCAGCAGAGTGCCGTCCGCCGCCACCGCCTCCTCGACCTCCCGGAGAGCGTTGTAGGCCGCCTCCATCTCTCCCCTGAAGACCAGGAGGGAGACCCGGGAGATGGCCGCCTTGGCCTGGAGAGAGCGGTCGCCGGACTTTCTGGCAACCTGGAGGGCCCGCTCGATCTCCGCGGTCGCCTCGGCCGAGCGTCCGCGTCCGGCATCCCGCAGAGTGAGGACGAGCCCCGTACGTGCGAAGACCTCCGGCCGGGCCAGGCCGCGGCGCGCGGACAGCCCGGCGCTCGTCCGGTACAGCGCCTCCGCCTCCCCGTGCCGCTGGCCGGCCCTCCGCACGCTGGCGAGATGGATGCCGAACCAGGGGTCCTCGGGACGGTCCTCCAGGAGCTGTTCCAGGCGGCGGGCGGCAACCTCGCGGGAAGCGCCGCCGCCCTTGGCCAGGTCTGAGAGACAGCGGGCGGCCTCTCCGTCCCTGGCTTGCGCGAGCTGCGCTTCGCACGCCGCCAGATCCGGCGCGGGCGCGGCCGCTGCCGGGGAGACTCCCAGGAGGGCCAGCCAGGCGAGAAGGGCGGAGTGTCCGCGGGGCCGGGGCATGTCGGGTTGAAGGAGATTATACAACGCGAAACCGGCGGGGAGGCTGATCGCCTCACCCGCCGGCAGGAGTATCTGAAGAGAGCAGGGTCAGGCCGCCTTGGTGAAGGGGGGATCCTGCACCACCATCACCGGCCCGTCGATCGACGGCTCGTCGAAATCCTCGATCGTGCCGGTGAGCGTCAGGGCCTGTACCAGGTTGAGACCGTTCTCTTTGCCCGGGATCGTGATGGTGAACAGGACATGGCCGGGCTGCGCCGCCTCTTCCGGCGCGGAGATCGTCGGCCTATCGAAATCCTCCTCCTGGCCGGGGATCTCGTAGGTGAACTCCAGGACGACGCCGTTCTTGGGAATGGAGGCTTTGAACCGTGCATTGGGACTAGGCATCTCTCTCTCCTTCTGTGTTGAACGACTGTTGAAGGAGGGAAACGAACGAGGAGGAGAAATCCCCTCACGGGGAAAATCGGATTCGCCGGCGCCGGACGGCCACGAGGCCCAGAACACCTAGAAGCGCCACCGCCGCGAGCCCGCCGGCGACCAGCGAGCCCCGCCTCTTCCGGCCGCCGGGCAGCGGCACCCGGCCGCCGTCGCCGAGGACGACCACGCCGGCCCAGGCGGCTGCCGGGGCGCCGTCCTCCATGCGGTCGCGCTGGGCGGCCCGAAGCGCGGCAGACACGCTCAAACCGCGGCCGAGATGGTGGTAGAAGCGGTCGAAGAGGGCCGCGCCATGGTCGTCCCGCAGCGGCCAGAGGCTCGCCACCACGGTGTGGGCGCCCGCCTGGAAGAAGGCCCGCGCCAGCCCCATGACCCCCTCGCCGCGCAGGATCTCCCCGGCGGCGCTGCTGCAGGCGGAGAGCACCACGATCCGGCCGCGCAGGTCGAGGCCGACGATCTCGCGCATCTGGAGGAAGCCGTCCTCCTTGCCGCCATCGCCCGGGGAGAGCAGGATGAACGAGCGGTCGGGCTCCACGTCGTCCGTCCAGGCGTGGGTGGCGAAGTGAACGATCCCGAAGGGGCCGGCGCCGTGGCTCTTGAGATAGGACTCCGACGCCTCGCCGCCGACCCGCGATCGGCTGCCGCCTCCCAGGTGGCGGACCACGGCCTTTGCCTCGCGCCGCGCCCCGGGGAGCTTGCCCAGGCCGCCCGGAAGCGAGAGGCCGGCGGCGCGCTTCGAAGCGTCCTCCGGGTCGGCCAGGACGAGGGCCGGCGCGAAGGCCGGGGACGAGCGCTCCTGGCGCGCCTGGCGCCAGCGCAGCCAGAGGGTGGCGGATGTCGCCTCGGTGATCTCGTAGCGGACGGCCAGCGGCTCGCCTCCGGGCTCCGGACGCAGGGCGGCGAAGGGGACCCGGTTGAGCGCGTCGTCGGGCACGATGACCAGCCTCCGGATGCCTGGCGGGAGGCCGGCCAACCCATCCGCCAGCAGCGCCCGGTAGAGCGCGGCAGCCCCAGGTCCCTCCTCGCCGGTCTCGGCCTCGATGAGACCGGCGAAGCCTGCCTCGGCGAGGCGCAGGTCGATCCGGTTCGCCAGCCGGTCCCGGAGGGGGTAGGTGCTTGCTCCACGGTTTGTGACCACGATCAGCCAGGCACCGCCCATGAAGTCGCCGACGATGTCGGACCACGGGGCGATCTGGAACGACAGAAGGGCCTCGTCCGGGGCCAGCGTCTTCCGCACCTGCTCCAGCGAGGCGAAAGGGCGGCGCTCGATCGCGTCCGCCGCCCGGGCCGCTTCCAGCGCGTCGATGAGCGCCCGGGCACGCATCCTCTCCTGCACCCCGAAGGCGAGGCCGGCGCGGCGCTCCTGGAGCATCCTGCCGGCGAGCCAGTGGTAGTGGCCGGCCCAGGTGGAGAAGACCTCGGCGCGGCCCGTGGTCTCGGTCTGCAGATCGCGCATCACCTCGATCGCGTCCAGGGCTGCCAGGGAATCCTTGACCGCCTGCTCCGGCGGGCCGAGCCGCCAGCTCACCCGCATCCGCTCGCGCCAGGAGTAGGCGATCGACCAGGGATCCTCGGCCTCGCGCGCCAGGGCCAGGGCCTCGTCGACGGCATGCAGGGCGGCTCCCGGGTCCTCCGCGGTCAGGCTGCGGGCCTGCGTGCTCCGGCAGTAGCTCTGGTCGTCGATGTCGCCGGCCGCCGCGAGGCAGCTCGCGAAATGACTCCGCGCCTCCGGGCCGCGGGTCAGCAGGCCCAGCACGACGTGCGACAGGCCCTCTGCCTCCCGGTGTCCCGCGGCCTGGGCCGCCGCCAGCGCCCGCCGGGCGAGGACCAGGGCTTCCTCTTTCCCATTGGGGCGCGGCAGCAGGGCCAGCTCGTCCCGCAGCGTCCGCAGAAGGCCGTACAGTGCCGCGGCCTCGCTGTAACCGTCCTTTTCCCTGGAGGCCATCGTCACGAACCGTTCGAAGTGGCGCCGCGCCTTCGGCAGATACCCGAGATCCAGGGCGACGTTGCCGAGATAGAACAGGCAGTCCTTCCGCATGGGGTAGGGTCCGTCGGGGAACAGCGTCTCTTCGGCCTGGAGCAGCAGGCGGTAGGCCCGCGGCAGGTCCTCGTTGCGTTCGGCGAGACGGGTGGCCTCCAGGATCCTTGCGCGGGCGATGGCGAGAGGGTTGCCGGACTCTTCGGCAGCGCGAACGGCGCGCTCGACCACGGCGGCAGCCTCCGGCCGGCCTAGAAGGCTCAGGCGCGAGTAGAGGTTGGCCTCGGCGCGGACCGCGCCAACCGGGTCCTTGCGCTCGGCGAGGAGCGGGGCGGCAGTCCGGAAGAGGTCCGAGGACCGCTCGGGCTCGCCCCAGAGCAAGCTGCCCAGATAGAAGTGAAGCCAGCCATTGCGGGGGTGCCGGCGCAGGAGGGCCTCAGCACGGCGGACCGCCTCGTCTCTCTGTCCCGGCTCCTTGGCTGCCATGAGAAAGCATTCGGACGCCCCCTCCACCTCCAGGGCGGCGAGGAAGCGGGTTTCGCACTCCGAGGGGGTCGGCACACCTGCGGCACGCGCGGGTGAGGCCGCGAGCGGGAGAATGGCGAGCAGAGCGGCGAAGCCGCAGCGGTGCATGCCTTGGATGCGTTCCAGTGACGACGGGTGAGAGACAGGGGCAGACCCGGATGTCGGGCCGCCCCTGCCGCGGCCGGCTACCGGCCCGGGCCGGGATCGACGATCTTCTTGTCGCCGTCCCCCTTGCCCTTGCCCTTCAGCGTGAGGCCGGCGCCCTCCTTCTTGGTCTTGGAAGCCTGCTCCTGCTCCTTTTTCTTCGCTCCGTTCTTGGCCATTGGTCATCCCCCCTGCGATGTGGGACCGTTGGCGGTCCCCGGTTTCAGATCGGAAGCGCCGTGCTTCCCCTCGGCCGTTTAGACGAACGAATCGCCGTAATCCCCTCAGCCCCCGCTGAGGGAAATTTCCCGCTCCCCTCGTTTTCGGGACAGAATGATTAGCAAAGAACGCAAACACCGGCTACAAGCTTCCTCACCGGTACGCTTCATGGAGAGCGATGATGTCCAGGATAGCGGAAGTCGAGAAAGCATTCCAGAAGATGCCCGCCATCCTTGCCCTGGCCGCGGCCTCCGCGCTGGCGGGGTGCGCATGCAACGGCATCTCCCTTGTCGGGACCGCGGCGGACGGTGGCCCGTCGGTCCCGATCTCGGGCGCGCTGAGCCTGAGCCCGGAATCCCTCCCCCCGGGCGTGACGGTCTCCTACCCGGCCTTTGACGGGGACTCCTTCTCGGCGATCCTGCCGGTGCGGGCCCTGGCGGACCAGGCGCCGGGCGAGGCGCTGATGGAGATCGCTCCGATCCTGAAAGGCATCGGCTTCCAGCGGCCTCTTGGTGTGCTTGGGGTTCCGGAAGGTCCGATCCGGCTCCCTCCTCCGGACGTGGGCGCCCTCGCGGATGAGGCCTGCCGGGAACTGGCGCTGGCGGAGGACCCGGCGGCGCAGAAGGTCTGCGCGGCGCTGCGCGGGGGTGGTCCGGACATTGACGGCATCGCCGAGCTCCGGAGCGAGCTGGAGCATCCGGTGCTCCAATATGTCTACCCTCAGCTCGTGGAGGGAGTCCCCATCGAGGGCTCGGGCGTCTTTGCCTCCCGGAAGGAGGGCGAGAGCCTGTCGGAGGTCCACGGTACCCTCTTCAACCGCTACGTTGTCGCCAACCGGCCGTTGCGCTCCGTGAAAGTGGTGCTGGATGCCGCCCGGCGCCTCCTGGCCGCGCGGCTGGGGACGGACCGGCTCCCGGAGATCGACGCGGCCGGCGCCGAGCTCGTCCTGCTGGCCTACGGCTCGGGGCGCCTGGTGTCCGGCGAGGAGGTTCCGGCCCTTCGCTATGCCCTGCGCACCTTTCTTCGGCTTCCGGGAAGCCTGAGCGAGAGCTGGATGGCCTGGATCGACGCCGGGACCGGGGCGGTCCTCGACTTGCGTTCCCAGTCCCGGGAGGCGTCGTCGGCCCAGGGGAAGCGCTGGCGGCGCGATCCCGGGCTCTCCGTCAAGCCCACCGAGGTTGTCCCCTTCGAAGTCGACCCCCCTGCGGCCGGCGGGTTCATCCTGGCGCTCGACGACGCTCCTCCCAAGCTCTTCAAGCGGTTCGACCGTCTGGGCGACAGAAATTTCGACGACGACGAGGTCTCCGTCCTCGGTGTCGGTCTCCTGGCCGATTTCAACAAGATCCCGATGAACCAGGACCTTGATGCTCACTGCCAGAACGGGGGGAACCGCGCCTTCCGCCAGGTGCACGCCTACTCGCACCTGTACAGCTTCTGGAAGACCATGGTCAGCGCCGGGACCTTCCCGCCTTTTCCCGAGCACCCGATCGAGGTCTGGATCGACTACGACAAGCTGGAGGGGAACGGCGCCTACTACGACGGGGGAGGAGACGGCAGATCCGTCCTGGTCTTCGTCGACGGCCCGGGCTTCCTGGCCGGGGACTGCCCGAATGCGCCCAATCAACGGCTCAACGGGGTCCACGACGTCACCGTCCTCACGCACGAGATGGCCCACCTCGGCGTCGCGCGGCTGCAGGAGCGCCGGCCCAAGGGCTGGTGCCGGCCCGCGCCGGCCGATCCAGCCTGCCCGCTTTCGACGGGCCACGAGCTCTTCCACGACTTTGCCGACGCGTTCTCCTTTGCCTACGCCTCCACGAACTGCTTCTCGGGATGGGCGCACAAGAACCTCCCCACGGCGAACGCGAGCCTCTACTGCAAGGGCTCCCCGGACGAGGAGGGCGGCTTCCCGCGGCTGGCTCACGTCGGAGACGCCTTCAATCCGGCCTCGGCCGGAGATCACTTCCCGGAGCACCGTTCCTTCACGGGTGATTACGCGGACGGCCAGATCGCCGCCGCCGCCCTGTGGAAGGTTCGCCAGGGCCTGCGCAGCCGCGATCTCGCGGCCGGCACGGCGGAGTTCTGGGTACGCCTCAACCGCGCCCTGTGGAACTTCGGCTTTCTCCGGCCGACGTGCAAACAGGGATGCGACCGGGACATCTACCGCTACCTCCAGGACCTGGAGAAGAGGATGGTGGATCAGTGGGCCATGGCGGCGAACAGCCCGGCGACGGGCGCGCACACGGCCAACAAGGTCCTGGGCGGCTGGGCCAAGGCCGGCATCTTCCTCGTCCCGTTCAACTGCTTTGACGGCGACCCCGCCAACAAGGATCCAAGGTTCTGTCCGGCCAATGAGACCGCCGGCGATCAGATTGCCG
>JANOCF010000772.1:0-5058 GCA_031412055.1 Holophagales bacterium
GCCGGCGCGTTGGGGGATGGCGGCCTGTTGGGAGTCGCCCTGGCCCACGGCTTTGTGGTGGTGGGCTTCGCCTACTCCTTCGGCCACATCTCGGGCACCCACATCAACCCGGCGGTGACCCTGGGTGTCTGGGCGGCGGGAAAGATCGACGCCGCCCGCGCCTTTTCCTACATCTTCTTCCAGCTCCTCGGCGCCATCGCGGGCGCGGCCCTGCTGCGCTGGGTACTGGCCGGGCGGGCCGGCAACCTCGGCGCCACCAGCCTGGCCGACGGTGTCACTCCGGCGGTGGGCCTGGTGCTGGAAGCGCTCCTGACCTTCTTTCTGGTCAACGCGGTCATGAACGCGGGCATCAGCGGCAAGGCGACCATCCCGGGCGGCCTGGCCATCGGCCTTACCCTGATCTCCTGCATCCTGATCGGCGGTCCGCTCACCGGCGCCAGCCTCAACCCGGCCCGTACCCTGGGACCGGCTGTGATCATGGGCAACTTCGCGGACATCTGGCTCTACTTCGTAGGCCCGATCGTGGGCGCCGTGGCCGCGGGACTGCTCTACAAGGCGGTGTTCGAGGAGCGCAAGATCGCCTCGCGGCGGTGATCGCCGGGATCAGCGTTCCGGAAGTACGTCCGGCCACCAGCCCTCCGGCTTGTTCACCGGCAGCGGGCAGGTCTCGTGGATGCCCAGCTCGTGGAGCATCGCGTGATCGTGCCGGAGGGCCAGGCCGAAACTGTCCGAGCCGTCGTGTCCGGCGCAGCGGTAGTGCATGCTGCCCAGCGGGATGAGGAGCAGGAGGGCGATCTCCGCGCCCGCGTAAAGCCACACGGCCCGCGAAACGCGGGAGGCTAGCCGGCTGCGGCTGAGGACTCCCGTCCAGAGCACGAGAGGCAGGATCGCGGCGTGGAGGATGATCAGCGCCTGCCACATCATGACGGTCGTGGGAGCCAGCGAGAAGACCACCACCGCCGCCAGGAAGGTCCAGGCGACGTAACCCTTCAGCCAGCTACGGTCCGAGGCGCCGGCGGGCAGCTTGCCCCGCCAGCGCTTCCAGCCGCGCCGCATTCGCTTCCAGAGCCAGCGGTTGGCGAGCAGCGGGAAGATCAGGGTCAGGGGGAGCAGCACGTTGGTGACCTGGGAAAGCCCCGAGCCGAGCCGCGCGCCGGTCGCCGGGTCGAGAAAGTCGCCGAAATCGAAAGCCAGGACCTTCTCCGACAGAGCGAGCGAGGAGTAGCGGAGCCAGTAGAGCAGGCCGCGAACCAGGGGGAAGACGTAGAGCAGGCCGCGCCCGAGGAACCCCTTGTCCGCCTCGGTCAGAATGGCCGGCTGGCTTATCAGGTCCCTCACCCACGGAACCAGGGGAAGCGCGGCGAACACGGTGCCCAGCGTGCCGCCGGTCCAATGCGGCTTGAAGTACCCGCGCAGCCAGAGCGGTACCGTGGCCACCGCCAGCAGCAGGAACGAGGCGTGGACCTGGAAGGCGAGCACGAGCCCGGCGCCGAGCAGGAACGAGGGCAGGAATCGTGCGCGCTCGCGCTGCGTCAGGCAGGCCCAGAGGTGAGTGGCGCCGAACAGGAAGAGGTAGTTCGGGTTCCAGAGGAAGGCCGAGAAGTACATCCGCCACGGGTTGAGCCAGTAGAGAACGGCCAGAAGGACTCGCTCCCGGGGCGCGAGGATGCGCCGGAGCGTGCGGTCCAGGATCGCGTAGGCGAGCACGTGGCAGAGGAGGATCAGCAGCGTTGGAGCCCGGTGGTCCGCCCAGAGCATCAGAGGCAGCCCGACGAGCAGGCTGGTGATCCCTCCCGGGGCCTTGCCGCCCGTCGACATGGGGTTGCCGTAGGAGATCCACTGTCCCTCTTCCGCGAGGAGCCATCCCCGGGCCAGGAGGTTGAGCTGGTCGCCGCCGACCTGGCTGCGCGCCACCATCCACAGCGAGATTGCCAGGCCGATCCCGAAGAAGATCAGGACCAGGCGGGCGGCGGAGCGGTGGGAAAGGTGTCGCAGTTCCAAGCCCGCAAGGATACTGCGGTGCCTTCCGGAGGCAAAGGAGAGCTGCGCAGGGTTATGCCTCCTCATTTGACGCCGTTGCCATTTCCCCCCTAGCATCCTCTTCGCCGACCCTCACTTTTCCGGCGCGACCCCATGGCGACAAGCGCGAAACGCGTCAATCTCATCAGTCTGCTCGCGCTGCTCTTCCTGGTGGCGGTCATCGCCCTCACGCCCGAGGGCCGCGAGGGTGCGCAACGGCTTGCGGACCTCAAGGAGGGCGTGAAGGAGCAGTGGGACCAGTCGCGGCGGGACCAGGAGACCACCGCTGTGCCCGAGAGCACTCCGGAGATGAGCTCGAAGGGCGCCGCCGAGGAGGATCCGCAGGCCCCGCGTCAACCTCTTCCTCCGCACGTCGTCATCGGTTCGGACGGCAACTACAATCCCGAGCCCGGCTGGGGCTGGGTCAACGAC
Organism: Holophagales bacterium; assembly: GCA_031412055.1. Lineage (GTDB taxonomy): Bacteria > Acidobacteriota > Thermoanaerobaculia > Multivoradales > UBA5704 > DATMER01. The sequence goes on from JANOCF010000772.1 coordinate 2,452, forward strand.
GCCCCCGACGACCACCGGGTCGTGTGGCACCCGGGTATCCAGCACCCTCAGCATTTCAATGTCTTCGCCTCCCAGGAGCCCGACCAGTGGCATCCTGGTCCGGGCTACGACTGGGCCGACCCCACGGGCGTCAACGACATGCGCGTGGTCTGGGTTGAGGGGAAGCCGCACCCCGAACATCCGAACATCATCTCGGCCAAGGAGGAAGGGCAGTGGTATCCGGCCCAGGGGTATCGCTGGGTCAATCCGCAGGTTCTGGACGATTTCGCGGTCGAGCCCGGATCGCCCGGGCAGCGTTGACGGCTTACGCGACGGCGCCGCGCACGACTTCGGACCCGGCGGGCCACTCGCCCTTGAGGAAGGCGTCGGCCGCGGGGAAGAACTCCTTGGGACGCTCCAGGTACGGATGGTGGCCGGAGCGCTCGATGCGCAGGAAGCGCGCGTCCTGGGCGTAGGCTGCCCACTCCCGCGACGCCTCCTCCGGCACCAGGTCGTCCGTCCCCTGCATGACCAGGAGCGGCGCGCTCATCTCCCCGAGCTGCGGGCGGAAGTCCCAATCTCCCATCTTGGGCAGGATGTGGTCGAAGTAGACGCCGAGGGCATGGCGCGGCCACTCGTTGGGGAAGCTGCACACGTCCTCGACCGGGAAGCGGACCAACGCCGAGGGGTCGCCCATCTGGGCCGGCAGCAGGAACCAGGTGAACCAGGCCCGGCAGTAGGCCACGGGGTCGTGCTCGTCGATCCCCTCCCGCCGCAGCTCCTCCAGGCGGGGAATTCCCGGCGGATAGACGAGCTCTTCGGTGTGCGGCAGCTCCTGCGCCCACTCGCCGGGCAGGCGCGGCGTGATCGGGCAGACCAGCAGCATGCGCTCCATGCGCTCGGGATGCTCCAGCGCGTAGGCCGCCGTGATCGCCGCGTGGTAGGAGGTGCCGAGGAGGGTCAGTCGATCGAGGCCGAAGTAGCGGCGGACCGCCTCGAGGTCGGCCACGTCCTCCTCCAGGCTGAGAAAGCGGGAGTCGGTGACGGTGCTCGACCGGCCCCGGCTGCGGGGGTCGTACAGGATCAGGCGGCGGCTCTCCGCCAGCGGGCTGAGGGCGTCCCCGAGCCAGTTGGCGTTCGGGACGACGACGGTCTCCGACCCCTCACCCAGGATGCGGTAATAGAGGTGGAGCCCAGGCCGGATGAAGACGAACCCTTCGCTGCTTTTCATGCTGGTCGCGCGCCGCTCGCAGTGCGCGATCAGTCTACTACAGCGAAGGGAACCCCTTCCGGCGCCTGCTGGTGGCTCCGCTTGCCGCGGATCGCCCGCCTTCACCAGGTCGGTCTTTCAGGTAATGGCGGCTGCGGGCTGGCGGTCGCCCACCGGGATCTCGAAGATCCGGTAGGGCGGCCGGTCCGGGTAGGTGCTTCGCATGAGCTGCACGCTGACGTTGTAGACCGGCACCCCGGTCGAGGTCTTCCCCTCCGGCTTGCCGCGGTGGGCGTGGCCATGGACGACCACGTCGCAGCGGTAGCGGTTGATCGGCTCTTCCAGGCGGCTCGACCCCAGGAACGGGAAGATCTCCAGCGGCTCGCCCTCGACCGTCTCCTGGATCGGCGAGTAGTGGAGCACCGCCACCCGGGGCACCCGGCGCAGCCGGGCCAGGGCCGACTCCAGCTTCAGCGCCTCGTCAACGGCCTCGCGCACGAACTCCTTGATGATGGTCTCGCCCCAGGGACCCAGCGCGCGCTTGCCGAAGCCGCCGCAGAATCCCTTGATCCCCGCGAAGCCGACCCCGGCCACCTCGGTGGCGTCTCCGTCCAGGACCCGGATGCCGTTGTCGGACAGGATCTTCTTGACCTCCTCCGGCTTGCCGTCCTCGAAGTCGTGGTTGCCGAGCACGGCGATCACGGGGACGCTGACCGTGCTGTGGATCTCCTTGGCCAGACCGTGCGCCTCTTCGAGCTGGCCATGGTCGGTCAGGTCGCCGCAGAGCAGCAGCACGTCGGCGTCGCGGCCCGCCCGGGCCAGCATGTCCCGCAGGACCGGATCCAGCGACTGGGAGTAGTGAAGGTCGCCCACGGCCGCGATCCGTACCATTCCATTCTTCGATTCCATGCCTTTCCGTCCTCCCCCTCGTCGGTGCCCTTCTCTTCTTTCCATCTTCAGCACGCGCCATGCCAGAGCGATTTGGCAAGCTCCTTGCTACCTCAGCGGCCATGATCGCACCATCGCTGAAACCCCAGAACGATCTCCCGCCGGAAACGGTCGGTTTCTATCGCCGGGTGATGACCACGCTGGAAGAGAAGCGCGTGCCCTTCCTCGTCGGCGGCGCCTACGCGTTCGCCCGGTATACCGGCATCGTCCGGCACACCAAGGATTTCGACATCTTCGTCCATCCGCGCGACTTCGACCGCACGCTGGACGTGATGAAGAAGATGGGCTGCAAGGTGAAGCGCCCGTTTCCCCACTGGCTGGGCAAGGGCTACTTCGGCGAGGACTTCGTCGACGTGATCATCAGCACCGGCCAGTTGTCGCCGAAGCGCGAGAGCAGGCGGTCCCAGTCGATCTCGTCCGCCCGCGCCCGCAGGATGTGCGCCACGTCGCCGCCGTCGAAGCGCTCCCGC
>JANOCF010000773.1:0-2873 GCA_031412055.1 Holophagales bacterium
TCCTTGAAGGCGTCGGCGGTGGACCGCCACTCGGTCGAGGCGCTCAGCTCCTCGGCGCGGGCGCACAGCTCTTCTTTCTTGCGGAAGTTCTCGTGCTGGTCCGTGTCCGCCTGGGAGAAGTGAGCCTGGCGGCGCTCGAAGAAGGCGTCGTTGGCCTTGCGGAAGCGCTCCCAGACCTTGTCGTTGTGCTCCTTGGGCACCGGGCCGACCGTCTTCCACGCGGCCTGGAGCCCCTTGAGGGCGTCGGCGGCGCTCTTCCAGTCGGTCGATTCGCTCAGCTCCTCGGCGCGGGCGCAGAGCTCCTCCTTCTTCTGGAGGTTCTCCCGGTGCTCCCGCTCCTGGGTTTCGTAGTGCTCCTTGCGCCGCTCGAAAAAGCGGTTGCCGGCGCCCCGGAAGCGTTGCCAGAGCTCGTCGTTGCGCTCGCGGGAAACAGGCCCGATCGTCTTCCACTCGGCCTGATAGCCCTTGATGGCATCGGCGGCGTTCTTCCAGTCGGTCGATTCGCTGAGCTCCTCGATGTGGAGGACGACCTCTTCCTTGCGGCGGAGGTTCTCGTCGAGCTGGGCGCGGGTGGATTCGTCCAGGCTCTGGAGACGGCCGACGAGGCTGTCGAAGTCGCCGAGCGCATTGGCCTTGGGGACCCACGACAGCAGCGTCCGGATGCGGCCGGCGAAGCGGGTCCTGTTCTCCTGGCCTTCCATCTCCCGCTCCAGGGCTTCGACGCGCTCGGTGACCTGGCGGAACTTGAGGGCGAACGAGGCCAGAGCGGCCTCGGGATTCTTGCCTTTCATCTTGCCGACGACGCGGCCGGGCTCGCCGCCCTCCACAGCATTCGCAGAATGGAGGCGGACGTTCCCTTCCTCGTCCACGTAGCCCCAGCGGGAGGCTTCGGCGGCCAGCTCGGCACGGTCGTGGTCGCTGCGGCCCTCCACCTCGGCCACGTTCTCGTCGGTGAGGTGGCCCTCCGAGTCGAGCCGCGCCTGCTCTTCCTCGGCGGTCGGGGCAAGCTCTTCGGCGTGCTGCTGTCCGTTCTCTTCGGCCGGTCTCTCGCTCTCGCCGGCACCGGTCGCTTCGATCGGCTCTCCGGCCGGGATGGCTGCCGCGGTATCGGCGGCATCCGCGGGCAGGGGGGTGGTGTCGTCGTGGATCTGGGTATCGTGCTCGTTGTGCTGCAACATGGAGTCCTTCTCTGCTGAAGTCTGAGTAGGCCCGTCTGTCCACTCCCGATGGAATACTTGACGATACCGCAGGTGGGGCAGAAGCGAAACCCCGCCCGGGCGCATTACGGCGTCCGGCGTGCACTCTTAGATATCAGAGACCCTTCTCTGCAATGAGTGCGGTGACTGCGGATCTCGGAGGAGTTCCCATGTTTCATTCGAAAGGTGCATGGAGGTTGTTGCTGTTCGTGCTGGTCGTGGTTCTATGCGCGCAGGCCGCTTCGGCGAGCGCTTCGAAGGAGATGCTCGGTCTCACGGCGTCGATCGAGTCGGACCGGAGCTTCGTGTCCGGCGCGGATTCCGCCACGGTGCGCCTCACGCTGCGCAACGACTCCCGGCAGGACCTGTACGTCCCCTACTGGCAGACGGCCCTGCGCGGGATCCACGGGAACCTCTTCGATGTCCGCCTCAACGGCAAGCCCGCCGCCTATCTCGGCCGTGTCTACAAGTGGAGCACGCCCCGGACCGAGGACTACGTCCGCATCCCCGCGGGGGACGCGAGGACGGTCGAGGTCGACCTGTCCCGCCACTACGACATGACCCGCACGGGCGAGTACTCGGTGAGCTTCCGGATGCCCGTCCAGGACTCCCTCCGGGGCATCGGCACGCGGATCGCGGCGGTCGCCGGTCTCAAGGACGTGGAGTCGAACGTCCTGCACTTCGCCGTGGAGCGCGACGGGCGGGGCCGTCTTCTGCAGGGTCTCGCCCAGGTGCCCGATCGCGCTGTGGGGAACGCTCTCACCCCGGGCTTCGTGAGCTGCTCGAGCGCCCGCCAGAGCGACCTGGTCACGGCGCTGGGCAACGCTGAGGTGATCTCCCTGAAAGCCCGCGACTACCTCAATGCCGTGCCGGTCGCCAACCGTCCGAGCGACTCGCCCTTCCTGACCTGGTTCGGCGCGTACACCTCGGGCCGGTACTCGACCGTTCAGAGCCACTTCACCGCCATCAACAGCGCTTTCGCCACCAAGACGGTCGAGTTCCACTGCGACTGCACGGACAGCGCCTACGCCTACGTCTACACGAACCAGCCCTACAAGATCCATCTCTGCAACGCCTTCTGGACCGCTCCGAATCTGGGGATCGACTCCAAGGCGGGCACGCTGGTCCACGAGATGAGCCACTTCACGGTCGTGGCCGGGACCTCGGACTATGCCTACGGCACGTCCGCCTGCCAGAGACTGGCGTCCTCCAACCCGAAGAAGGCGATCAACAACGCCGACAACCACGAGTACTTCGCGGAGACCCGGTAGTAAAAGCCGGATCGAAGTCCGTCTCTTCCTTCTGAGCCGGCAGCGGCTGGCTCAGGAGGAAGGAGATCGCCGTTTCACTCCCACAGATCGCCGTCCGCGGGCTGGGTGTCGGACGACCAGCCGATGACCTCTCCTACCTGGTTCGGGCTCAGGCCGGCAGCTTCGAGCGCCCGGCGGAGACCTCGAAGGCTGCGGTCCCGGAGCGTATACAACTCCCGCTGGTGACGCCCCAGAAGGGGAGCGATCGCCGCCATGCTGAGGCCGTCCCGATAGTGGAGCCGGAGCAGGAGGCGCTCTTCGGCCGGAAGGGTGCGGAGGAGAGATGGAAGCGTCTCTCGCAGCCGTCCCGCCGTGCGAGCGCGCTCGCCCTCCTCCAGCCGGGACTCGACCTGCCCGTCGACCGCGA
>JANOCF010000774.1:0-4258 GCA_031412055.1 Holophagales bacterium
CGAGAAACTCGGTGGCCCCTTTCGTTACGGGTTCGTCCTCCTTCTTCACAGTCACCACGACGGTATGTCTCAATGGGTGGTAGTCGTGGAAGAGGAAGGTGACACCTCGCGCTGCGGCAAACGTCGCCCCGTCCGTCACGGCGCCGGAGACGCGTCCGTTGTCGCTTGAGAAGCGGACGCTCTGGCCGTCGAGCGCTAGGACAACCGTTGAATCGACCCGCGGCGCCTCGAGCAGCACCTGCGTTTCATCCGCCGCATATGCACTGCTGGCGAACAACAGCAAAGTAATAATGGTAAGTGCGTTCTTCATTTCCTCTCCTTCACAGGATGTTGCCTGTGTTTTGCATAGTGCCAGTCAGTAAGCCTACGCGGAGCCGGTTTCGTACCATGAGCGAGTCCTCACTCTCGCTGTGGGACGGACGCAAATCGCTAATTCCCACCTTCCATGGAAGTCAATGTGGCGCTTTTACTTCCGGCAAGGCTCCAATGACTGTGGTCGCAACTAGGCCGGGCCAGTGACAGGCTCGGGAGTGCACCGGCGCATTTTGCGGTGGAAGGCCTTGTCACTACGCAGCACCAAAGCGGGTAAGATGGCTACTTCAGAGCAGGTGGCGGGAGTTCCGCGAGATCGTCCAGGACAAAGGTGACAAAGGGCGATCCGGACGGTCGGCCTCCAGATCGCAGGGCGCCGTGGGAAGACATGAAGGAGAACAAATCTCCCCCAGGCTGGGACGAGGAGCGGGTCTGGCGGGTCTTGGCTCACTATGAAGAGCAGACCGAGGCCGAGACGGCAGCCGAGGACGAAGTCGCCTTCGAGGACCGGAAGACTATCCGCGAGATCGCCGAGGACAAGAAGCAGCAAAAGGCGATCCAGGCAGCCGGTCTCCGGAATGCAGGCGGCGTGCGGACGAGGCTCGGAGACTGTCTCTATTGGAGCTTGCAGAGACGGCGCTCGCGAGCTCCAGGGTTTCGAGATCGGGACACTCGGGCTCTGGGCCCACTGGACCGCGGAGGGCCGGCGCGCCGGGACTTGGACTTGGGGGATCGAGTCGTATCGGGACGAAGTGGAGTCCTCGGCGTCCAGCTCGACGCGGCGGGCACGGTGCTGCGGAGGGAAGTTCAGGGGCCGGTCGGCGCTGACGCACGCTACGACCTCTGGGGGGTGTACGTCCAGAACGAGGCACTCTGGTCCTTGCATCTGAGCACGGTCCCTGGGGGCGCGCTGGACCGGCGCCAGCGTGTCGGCGGACCGCGTCCGCGATCCGCCGAGCGGCCAGTCAATCCGTGGCGAGGGGAGCAAGGTCGTGGGAAACGCCCGTCGCCGCCACCTCTTCGGCGAGTCCGATCACTGGCGCCTCTTCGCGCTTGCGGAGGGGGTTCAGGGACGCAAGGAAGGTCGCCCCTCCCGATTCCCTCAAGCCGCAACCTCCTGTCGCCGGAAGGCGTCCAGGCGGCGGAGGAATTTTTCCAGGCGGGCGAAGGTTGAGGGGGCGCGGTGTGTCGTGGTAGAGTTCGAACTCCCCTCCCTAAGGGAGGCCATGTTCTCTAAATTTTCCGCGTGAGTTCGACACGCGCCCTTAGCTCAGCTGGATAGAGCGGCAGCCTCCGAAGCTGTAGGTCAGAGGTTCGAATCCTCTAGGGCGCACCATCTCCTCTCCTCGCCAGTGCCTTGATCCGATTTCCCGGGCTGCCGAAACGTTTCGGCGCTCGCCTTCCGGATTTCCCGACGCGCCGAAGACATTTCCCGGCCCGCCGAAAGCTTTTCCCGTCCGCCTTCCGCATTCGGCGGGCAGCCGAAACCTTGACCCGTCCCGCCGAAAGTTTTCGGCAGCCGGCCCAAACATTTCCCGAGCCGCCGAAAGCTTGAGTCGTCCGCCTTCCGGCTTTCCCCTTCCGCCGAAACCTTTCGGCGAGCCGGCGAAACCTTTCGGCTGGCAGCCGAAACCTTGAGGCGAGCCGGCAAACCTTTCGGCCAGGCGCCGAAAGCTTGAGAGTAGACGCAGAACGCGTAAGTCTGCCGGCCGAAAGGTTGAGTCGGTTCGCCGAAAGCCTTCGGGAGCCACCTCGATACCCGGCCGCGGGCGACTTCGAGTGCCGGAGATTCACTCTCTACACCGGCTCATCCAGTCAGCCTCCGACGCCGCCCCCGGACCCCGCTCGTCGCGCTCATCTACCGGCTGGAGGAGCCGGTGCGGCGAGCGTATCGGGAGATTCAGGAGCCACGGGCAAGGAGACCGAGGCGAAGAACCTCTCGCCCCAGACCAGTGAGCCCACGCCTACCAGGACGTTGGCGGCGCAAGCTCCCGCGAAGATCCCGGGAAGACCCCAGAAGTAGGAACCCAGCCAGGCGAGCGGGACGTACAGCGCGAACATCCGCACCAGGGTGATGGCGGTCGAGTAGAGGGCGCGATTGACGGCGTTGAACGCCGAGCTGACGAGCGCGGAGATCCCCTGGAAGGCGAGGCTCCAGGAGACGATCCGCAGGTAGAGCACCGTCGGGCCGATCACTCGCGGGTCGTCGGTGAACAGCCGGGCGACCTGGGGTGCAGCCAGGAAGAGTGCCGCGCTCACGGCAAGCCCCCAGAGAACGGCGAAACGGAGGCTCATCCGCAGGCCCTGGCGCGCGCGCTCGGGTCGCCCCGCGCCCCAGTTCTGACCCACGAAGGGGACGAGCGAGGCCGAGATCGCCACCACCACGATCATCACCAGCGTCTCGATCCGTCCGGCGACCGCGAGTGCCGCTACCGCCTCGGGACCGTGCGACGCCACCAGCCCCGTAATGAGCAGCATCGAAAGAGGAAAGACGATCCGCGTCATGGCCGCGGGCACGGCCACCGCGCCGATCCGCCGTCCCGACTCGACCAGGTCCCGGAGCCGCGGGAGGACAGGCTCCAGCATCCCCTCGCGCCAACCGAGGACGGCGAGGATCGCGGCGAGCGTCAGCCCCTGGGAGAGCACCGAGGCCAGCGCGGCCCCGGCCAGGCCCATCCCGGGGATGATTCCCCAGCCAAAGATCAGCAGCGGGTCGAAGAGGACGTTCAGCCCTGCCGCCGTCAGCAGGGCGAGCGAAGGCGTCCGCGTGTCGCCGGTCGCGCGGACCGCGTTGTTGCCGATCATCGGCAGCAGGATCAGCGGTAGGCCGGCGTACCAGACCGTCATGTACTGGCGGATCAGCGGCAGGACGTCCGGAGTCGCGCCGAGCTGCCGGAACAGCGGCTCGAGGGTGAGCCAGCCGAGACCGGCGAGGATCAGCGCCACGGCAAGCGCCATCCAGAAGGCGTGTGTCGTGACCTGCCGGATGCGCTCCGGCCGGCCCTCGCCGATGGTGCGCGAGACCACCGAGGCCGTGCCGATGCCCAGGCCCATGATGAGGCTGTTGAGCACCAGGCTCACGGGGTAGGAAAACCCGTAGGCTCCCAGCTCCCGGCTGCCGAGCTTGCCGATGAAGTAGGCGTCGATGGCGCCCGAAAACGAGGACGAAGCAATGCCCAGAACCATGGGCAGGGCCAGCCGGGCCAGCACCGGGCCGACCGGCCCGTCGAGGATCGCCTCCCGCCGCGCCCGTGTGCGCTCAGGAGGCATCGTCGAGGTCGGCGAGGTCGGCGAGGTCGGCGAACACGAGGCCGAGGACCTCCCGGGATGCCGGATCGCGCACTCTGCTTTCCAGGTTCGCCCGGAACTCCCTCAGGTCTCCGCCCCGGGAGATCACGTGCTGCGTGATCCAGAAGCGCAGCCGGTGGCCCATGCCCCGCACGTCGCTGTCGAGCCGGGTGTCGAGGTACTCCAGAGTCTCGGGCGCCGCAGTGTAGCCCCGCGCCAGGAACTGCAGGATGCGGAACGACATGCGGTAGCTGCCCGCGAGCACGGCCGGATGGGAGATCAGCCGCAGGGTGCGCGTCTTCAGGTCGTCCAGGCCGCATTCGAGCGGGTCGAGCAGCTCGCCGGAGCGGCAGTCGTAGTAAAAGGCGTTGATCGAGAAGTCGCGCATCCGGGCGTCTGCCGCGAGGTCGCTCCGCGGCACGAACGCGGTGGTGAACATCTCCCCGTTCTGAATGTCGTCGGGGCTGCGCAGGATGTTGAGGTCGAGCTCGCCGAGATCCGGGTCGCCCCAGCGCAGCACGCCGAAGCGCTCCAGGTGGAAGACGACCGGATCCACGCCGGGAAACGCCTCCAGCAGCAGGGCATGCACCGATGCGAGGTCGCGGTCCAGGGAGAGATCGACGTCCATGGCCACCTGGCCGGAGAGCCAGTCGCGCGG
>JANOCF010000775.1:0-1872 GCA_031412055.1 Holophagales bacterium
CTCCTCTCGGGAGCGATGCGGACGCGGTCGGGCTCGATCTCGGGGAAGTAGTTCAGCGGTTCGAGGAGGCTCTCGTAACGCGGCCTCGGATCCTCGATGTCGCGGCGGAACAGCTCGACACGTACGGCTTCGAGACCGGTCCGGTTGGGCTCCAGGAGAGTCTCGCCGCCCAGCACCCAGTGCTGCGAAAGCTCCGCCGGAAAGAGATCCCTCTCCCCATCCTCCACCTGCAGCTCGTAGGGGCGCTGGCTCTGGAAGAACCTCCCCCACGCGGCCCGGATCACGCTGCGCTCTCCCCACCGCCACGCGAGGTTGACCCTCGGACTCAGGAGATCGTCATCGGTCGCGGTGTGCCGGTCGTAGCGGAAGCCCAGCTCGGCCGTCAGCCGGTCGCGCCAGGAGAAGCGGTCGCTGGCCCAGATCCCGCCGTGGTCGCTGCGGAGCGGTCCCTCGAACCGGTGCTCGAACAGTCGGGGCGGAGAGAAGGGGGCGAGGACGACGATGTCGAGATCAGGTCCTTGGCGTAGTCGAAGAAGGCGTCATACCGTCGCCCTTCCACGCCCCAGCGGAGCGCGTGCCGGGGCTCGAGGTGCAGGCTCCACGCCTGCGCGAGGCCGAGGACCTCGTGGTCCCGCCGGTCGCGCAGCTCGAAGCCGCCCTCCTCCTCGATCCCCGATCCTCCGCGCCTCCTCCGGATCTGCGCCCACGACGCGATCGTTTCGACCAGGAGCCGGTCTCCCGAAGAGGCCTGGTGCGTGAGCCATCCGTGGGTGCTCCGGTAGCTGTTCTCGAAGCGCTCGAAGCCGTCGCTCGCGACCTTGTCGAGCTCGAGATCGTCGCCGGCCGCGAGCACGCGGGCGCTCAACAGGCCGAGCCCCGTCGCGATCTCCGCCTTGCCGAGAGCGTCCCAGAACCCGGGGTTCTCTTTGCCGATCGCCTTGCCGGCGAGGTCCAGGGAGCCGCGGCGGCCGGTGAAGAACCAGGCACCCCGGCTGTCGCCGAAGCGGCCCGCGCTCGACCCCATGGCGTCGAGCACGCTCAGGCCCAGGGTGTACTGGCGGCCGGCCGGCGGGTCGACGGTCCGCAGGTCGAGCACGCCGCTCATGCGGTCTCCCTGATCCGCCGTCCAGGCTCCGGTCGTCAGGCTGGCGCTGGCGAGAGCGCGGGCGGACACGACGCTGAGAGCGCTGTCGTAGTCCTTGAGGTGATGGGCGTCGTAGAGCTCCTGCCCGTCGAGAAGGATCTTGACCTCGTCGCGGCGCCCGCCATGGACGCTGAACTGGGCCGTGACGTCGTTGGCCGTGACGCCGGGCAGCAGGGATGTGGCGCGGAAGACGTCACCGCCGAGGTGCGGGAGGCTTTCGATCTCGGCGCGGCTGAAGGAGAGAGAGGACTCGGGTTGCTCGTGGAGCAGGGACAGGCGGCTGGGCTGGACGACGATCTCGTCGTGGAAGACCGGCACCTGTTCCTGGACCGGCGGCTGTTCCCGGACCGGCAGGGGTTCGCGCGTCGCCGCCTTGGCGACGACCACCAGGACACTGCCCGGTCCCTCCTCCACCGCCAGCCCGTGCGGCGACAGGATCTCGTCCAGCACCCGGCGCGGCTCGCGCGCGGAGGGCTCTCGGACGACCTTCATGTCATCCCGGACGAGTTGACTTGTGAAAACAAGGGTCAGCCCCTGGCCTTGCAGCGACCGGAGAACGTCGGCCAGGGGACGGCCTTGGTATCCCCCGGGAGCCGCGGAAGCGGCGCCCGCTAGGACCAAGGCCAGCACAAGACTCCCGGCGAACCGTCTCATCGAGCTTCAGAATAGCAGCCGGACTGCTCTGCCGGCCCGGGAAGGAGCTTCTCCTTCCCGATCAGGAGAGATTT
>JANOCF010000776.1:0-1732 GCA_031412055.1 Holophagales bacterium
CCCGGAGGCGCCGGCCGGAGCGGCCTCCCGATCCCGAAGAGTGGCCCATGGTCACGGTGCAGCTTCCACTCTACAACGAGATGTACGTGGCCCGGCGCCTGGTCGAGGCCGTCTGCCGGCTCGACTATCCTCGCGATCGCCTGGAGATCCAGGTGCTCGACGACTCGACGGACGAGACCTCGGAGATCGTCGCCCGCGTCGTGGCCGAGCAGCGGGCTCTGGGCGCCGACATCCACCACATCACCCGCTGCGACCGCCAGGGATTCAAGGCCGGCGCGCTGGCCGCCGGGCTTGGGGCGGCGCGGGGAAGTCTCGTCGCGATCTTCGACGCCGACTTCGTGCCCCAGCCGGAGTTCCTGAAGGTCGCCGTTCCCCACTTCGCCGATCCCGGGCTGGGCATGGTCCAGGGGAGCTGGGCGCATCTCAACCGGAACTACTCGCTGCTCACCCGCGCCCAGGCCATCCTCCTGGACGGCCACTTCCTGATCGAGCACACGGCCCGCAACCGGGGCGGCTTCTTCTTCAACTTCAACGGCACGGCGGGCATCTGGCGGCGCGAGGCGATCCTGGAGTCGGGCGGCTGGCAGCACGACACGCTGACCGAGGACCTCGATCTCTCCTACCGCGCCCAGCTCGCCGGCTGGCGGTTCCTCTACCTGCCGGAGCTGGCCGTGCCCTCGGAGCTGCCGGTCGACGTCAACGGCTTCAAGGGCCAGCAGTACCGGTGGACCAAGGGATCGATCCAGACCGGGCGCAAGCTGCTGGGAAGGATCCTCGCGGCGCCCCTGCCCTGGCGGGTCAAGCTGGAGGCGTTCGTCCACCTGACCAACAACGTCAGCTACCTGCTGATGGTCGTCCTCGGCCTCCTGCTCTTCCCGGCCATCCTGATCCGGCGAGGGGCGCCGGTGCGCGACCTGCTGCTGGTCGACCTGCCGCTGTTCCTGGCGGCCACGGTGTCGGTGTCGGTCTACTACATGGTGAGCCAGTCCGCGGCCGGGATCGGCTGGCGGTCCCAGCTCCGCTACCTGCCGGCCGTGCTCGGTCTGGGGATCGGGCTGTCGGTGAACAACTCGCGGGCGGTGATCTCGGGGCTGCTCCGGCGGGGCGGGACGTTTCATCGCACGCCCAAGTACCGCATCGAGCGCCGGGGAGAGGACTGGCTGGGGAAGCGCTACCGGCCGGGCCGGAATCTCTCCTTTCTGGCGGAGCTGGCCCTGGCGCTGTACTTCGCCGGCTGCGTGACGTTCGCGGTGGCGAACCGGCTGTGGCTCTCGCTGCCCTTCCTGTTCCTGTTCGTCCAGGGCTACACGTACATGTCGGCGCTGTCGCTGCTGCCCGCTCTGCGCGGGCTTCTCACACCCAGGGCTCGGGGTAGGAGAGGCCGTAGCCCTGCACGTAATTGACGCCGATCTCCCTGAGCATCTCCAGGGTGGCGTGGTTTTCGACCGACTCGGCGATGGTGCGGATGCCCATGACCTGGCCGATCTGGTGGATCGACTCCACCAGGGCGCGCTGCACCGGGCTGGTTAGCATGTCGCGGACGAAGGCGCCGTCGATCTTCAGGAAGTCGACCGGCAGGTTCTTGAGGTAGGCGAAGGAGGAGAGGCCGCTGCCGAAGTCGTCGAGGACGAAGCGGCAGCCGAACTTCTTCATGATCTCGATGAAGCGCATGGCCTGGGCCAGGTTGCCCACGGCGGCGGTCTCGGTGATCTCGAAGTAGATCCGGGCGGGC
>JANOCF010000777.1:0-5989 GCA_031412055.1 Holophagales bacterium
GGCATTGCGGAGCAGGGCTTCAAGGCGCGCCGGATACCCCTTCTCGGCCCGGCTGTCGTCGCCGACCCCGGCGGTGATGCTGTCGCCGAAGGCGATGTACGCGGTCTGGGCGGAGGCCGGAGCGGCCAGGGTGAGGCCCAGCAGGAAAACCAGCCTGGAACGGTTCACTGCGCTTTCTCCCTCTCTCGGGAGACCCAGCGCAGCCTGAGCCTGGACCCACCGACGATCACGGGCCGCTCCGGCGGGTCAGAGAGCACCGCGGTCTCGCGCAGGGCCTTTCCGGTCCCGTCGATCTCCTGCACCGACCAGCCCTTGGGCCGGGAGGTCCGGTAGAGGAGATAGAGGCCGTCCCCGTTCTCCTGGAAGGTGGGGAAGAGGGAACCGGGAGGAGCGGCGGCGCGCTCGTCGAGCCAGCGGCCGTCCGCGAAGCGCGCCAGGTGGAGACGGTAGCTGTGGCCGTCGTAGCGGCTCCAGGCCATCAGGGCGCCCTTGGTTGAAACAGCCAGGGCGGGGGTAATATCAGGCACCGCGTTGTCCGACATCGGCCGGACCGGGCTCCATCCTTCGGCGGTGCGCCGGCTCCAGACGATCTCGTCGTCCTTGCCGTCGAAGGCGCTCCAGGCGAGGAGCCACGAGCCGTCGGAGAGCACGGCACCGGAGAGGGCGAGCTGGCTGCCCGGGCCCGGGATGGAGATCGGCTCGGGGGTCCGCCACGCTTGGCCGTCCCAGGCGGAGGCGCGCACCGCGAGGGCGCCGTCTCCGTCTCCTTCGAGCCAGGCCAGGCCCGCGAGGCGTCCGTCTTCCACCAGGAGGACCGCGCCGCTGCGCTGCATGCCGCGCTGGCCGGGCGGCTCCGGGACGGGCCGGGAACCCGAGCTGTCTCCAGTGAAGAGGAAGAGGCGGCGCCGGCCGTCTTCCCCGGTGGAGCTGCCGGCAGCCGCCCAGCCGCCACGGTCCAGGGAGGCGAGCGCCGAGACCTCGGCCCTCTCCGGCAGCTTCAGCCGCAGGGTTTCCCCTCCGGGAAGCTCCAGGCGGGTTTGATCCTTGGCGACGGACAGCACCAGACCACCCGATTGGAGGGAATCGGTCTGGGCATGGCCCGTCCCGGTTCCCAGGGGGAGCAGGAGGAGCAGAAGGCCTATGAGGCCGCGGAAGCGTGCGAACGCACCTCTCACGTGCGGTATCCTACCCCACCCGGAGCGAAACCGCCCTTGAAACGAAGAGACTGTTACCGACTGTATCACCGGTTTTTTATCCTTTTCCTGGCCGCCGGCCTGCTGGGAGCCGCCTGCCGTGGGGATCAGGAGGACGTTCCGCCTCCTGCCCACAAGGGGCCGATCGTCCTGATTACCATCGACGCGCTGCGGGCCGACGTGATCGGCGCGTTCGGCGGGCCGCCCCGGCTTACCCCGCACCTCGACCGTCTTGCCTCGGAGGCCACCTGGGCCGGCCGGGCTGTCTCTCCGTCGAGCTGGACCGTCCCCTCCATGGCTTCGCTGTTCACCGGGCTGCAGCCCTGGGTTACACAGAACTGGGGCGGCGGACGCGCCGTGCTCCGGGAAGAGCTGGTCACACTCCCCGAAGCCCTCAAGGCGCAGGGCTACCGTACCTCCGCCTTCCGCACCAACCACTGGCTGCAGCGGGAGTACGGCTACGCCCAGGGGTTCGATACCTTCCAGTACCTGCGGGAAGGGAAGCGCGCCGTCACCGCCCTCGAGAAGCTGGGCAGCGGCCCCGAGCTGGTCTGGATCCACATCCTGCCGCCGCACGCCCCCTACGTGCGGCGGGCGCCGTTCCTGGACCGTCTGGTGGACGCTCCCCCCAATCTCCCCCCGAAGGTCCGTCCCATGGACCTGGAGCCGTACTACGACCCCGCCGTGCCGCTGCCGCCGGAGCAGGAGAAGGTCTTCCGGGCCATGTATGCCCTGAATGCCGCCTGGGCGGACGACATGCTCGGGCGCATGCTCGAAGCGCTGCGTAAGAGCGGGCAGTGGGACAACACCCTGCTCGTGGTCACCTCGGACCATGGCGAGGAGTTCGGCGAGCGCGGCCAGATCGCCCACGGCGGCAACCTGGGGCGGCAGCTCGTCGAGGTTCCGCTGATGATCAAGCTGCCTTCCGGATTCGGCCGCAGGCTGGCCCTGGAGCCGGGCCGCGCCGTCGCGGTGGCCACGATCCGCACCCGCGCCACCCTGATCGAGGCCGCGGGCGGCACGCCGGAGAAGGGCACGGCGCCCAGTCTCTTCCAGGACGTCAAGGCCGGCGTGCTCTCCGAGCTCTACGCGGGCAACGGCGTCAACCGCTTCTCCTACGTCGAGGGCGACCGGCAGCTTCTCTGGGAGAGCCGCTTCGCCGCGCCGGAGCCCGAGTACTACCGGGCCCGCTACGAGGGGATCGGCGGCACGCCCGAGCCTGCGCTCTCGGAGCCTTCCACGGTCATCTTTGGACGCCTGGACGATGCTTTCGCCCGCGCCATGCCTCTCTCCGGCCAGCCTGGGACCCGGCCCGATCTCACTCTCTGGCGCTGGACGGCCCGGGGGAGCGAGAGAGTCGAAGATCCACGGGCGACCCAGGACATGGCCCGGCGCCTCCGCCAGATGTGGCTCGCCGTCAACGGCCAGGAGACGGCGCCCGGCCGCAGCCAGGGCAAGCAGCCGGATCTCACGCCGGAGCAGGAGGCCGAGATGAGGGCGCTGGGGTATATCCGCTAGTGAAGGGGCTTACCGCCCACCAGGCGCCGGGCGTTGCCAGCGGTGCAGCTCGAGCCGGTAGTTCCTGACGGGCATGTCCGGCGGCGCGGGGATGCGCACGCGGGCCTCCTCTCCGGAGAGCTCGAAGCGCGGCGTGACGAGCCGGAGACGCCGGCCGCGGCGGCCGGTCTCGGTCAGGGAGAGGCGCCGCCCGCCCGGCTCGACCCGCACGAAGTCCAACGGGCCGGCATCGCGAGGGACCCACAGCACCAGGGAGACGACCTCGTGCGGATGCAGGCTCCGCGGGAGCCGCGCCGCCAGCGCCCGCGCCGGGGCCGGCCGTCCCAGCGACAGCGGCGCGGGAGCGGCCGCGGAGGACGACGTGTGGAGGAGCAGGACCACGGCCTCGCCGCGGGTGCGGAACGGGGCTCCGGAGACCACCTGGGTGCGGCCGCCTTTCAGGAGCGCCTCGCGGTTGCGGTAGAAGTCGGCCAGCTCGCCCTGGAAGCGGCTGCGGAGGAAGACCTCCGCGTCGGCCTGGTCCAGTCTGGCCGGATCGATCCGCGTCAGCTCGGGCGCGCCGGTCGTCACGGCCCGGTCGCCGCCATGGGTCACCCGCAGCGTCCCTCCTCCCTGGGTCTCATAGACCACCTGCCGCAGCTCGACCGGCGCCAGCTCGGACGAGAGCAGGCCGGCTGCCTTGTTCCAGGTGCTCGGGATCACCCGCTCGTAGACCAGGTCCGCCTGCTCGTAGAGGAGGATGGCGATCGGGATCAGGCAGATGACGGGAGTGATCGCAGGCATCCGCAGCCGGGGCGCGCGCTCGGGGAGAACGCGCCAGAGCCCGACGAAGACCCAGGCCGCGAACAGCGACGAGAAGGGGACGACCAGCAGGTAGTTCTGCCCCCGGAAGAGCGTCATGGCCCCGGCGTGGAAGGCGGAGTAGCCGAGGAAGTGTGCGAGCGCCAGGGACGCGCCCAGCCGCCGCTCGGGCGTCCACGGCTCCCGTCCGGTCTCGGGGCGGAGGATGCGCCAGACCAGGGCGACGAGGCCGGCCGCGGCGAAAGCCGCCACCCACGGGCCGTGGTGCTCCAGGAGGAACCGGCCCTGCTGGACGAGGACGTCCTCGTGGTCGCTCCCGCGCTGCCGGGCGTTGCCGGAGTAGTGGCCGAGCAGCTTGGGGATGAACTCCAGGACGACCCCCAGGAAGGGGTTGAGCACCACGAAGACCACGACCGAGGTCAGGCCCGCAAGGGCCGCCCAGGCCCACAGCCGGCGGTCGCGCCAGCCGCGGGCGAGCACGAAGGCGACGATGGGGATGGCAGCGCCGACGCCCGTGTACTTGGTCGCGACGGAGAGGCCCACGCCGAGCCCGACCTTCAGGAAACGGCGGAGCCCAGGGTGGAGCGCCGCCTCCAGGGTCCAGTAGAAGGACACCAGCGCGAGGAGGACGACCAGGATGTCCGGCTTGAACTGCGTCGAGCTGAGCAGGTGCCGGGGGAAGGCCGCCAGGATGGCCGCCGCCAGCAGCCCCACCTCCGGGGAGAAGATCCGTCTCCCGATGAGGAAGAGCATCCACAGGCTCAGCACGCCGTAGGTGACGTTGCACAGCCGGGCCAGCAGGTAGGCGGTGGGGGAGTAGCGGTCCGAGCTTCTGCCGTAGATCGAGAGGACCTGGAAGCCGGTGGCGCGGTGGAGCGCCTCGCTGGCGGCCAGCACCGCGGTCTGGGGCAGGTAGGAGAGGCTCAGGTAGTAGGCCTGGGCCGGCCGCCAGTTCCCCTGGCGCAGGATGAGCGAGACGTTGCGAAACGTGTAGCGCTCGTCGTAGTAGCGCCCGGCTTGCAGCTCCTGGCTCGCATCCCACGCGCGCAGGGCGAAGCTGAGGAGGAGCAACGCCGCGAGAGCCACGCCGACCCAGCGCTTTTTTTCGGCCGAATCGGTCTGTGCTGGAAGAGACTGGGGCTGCAGGGGATGGCTCCGCCGAGGTATGGGGGCGGATGATAGCACGGAGGCCGTGGTACGCTTTTCCGACAGGAGACCCTATGGAACAGACCATAAAGCAAGAGGCCCGGCGTCTGGTTGAGGAACTGCCGGAAGGTGCAACCTGGGACGACCTGATGTACCGGATCTATGTTCGTCAAGCGATTGAGGACGGCCTGAGGGACAGTGAGGCCGGTCGGACCGTTGATGTCGCCGAGGTGCGGGCGCGCTTCGGGCTGCCGAAGTGAAGGTCAACTGGACGGACAACGCAATAAAGCATCTGGTATCGATCTACGACTACATCTCCCAGGACTCGCCCTTCTACGCGCAGAAGATGGTCGACCGCTTGACCAGGCGATCTCAGCAAATTGCCGACTTCCCGCTGTCCGGACGAGCGGTGTCCGAGTATCGGGCCGATGACCTCCGCGAGGTGATCGAAGGACCTTACCGACTGATCTATCGGATCAAGCCCGCGCAGGTTGATGTCCTTGCCGTCATCCATGGCGCCCGGCAACTTCCTCCGGAACCCGAGTTTGAATCCTCCTGACGTCCTCGGCCTGATCCCCGCCGCCGGCCGCGCGGAGCGGCTGGGCCGCCTGCCCTGCAGCAAGGAGCTGCTGCCCATCGGCTTTCGCGAAACCCCCCAGGGTCCGGCGCCCAAGGTGGCCTGCCACTATCTCCTGGACCGCTTCCGCGCGGCGGGCATCCGGAAGACCTTCCTGGTGCTCCACGAGTCCAAGTGGGACGTGGCCCGCTACTTCGGCACGGGCGAAATGGCGGACATGTCCCTCGCCTACCTGTCCATCCCGGGCTCGCGCAGCGTCCCCGAGACTCTCAGCCATGCTTCGCCCTTCGTCCAGGGCTCCCGGGTCGCGCTCGGCTTCCCGGATGTCCTCTTCGAGCCCGAGGACGCCTACGCCCGGCTGCTGGAGCGCCAGGAGAGCACCGGCGCCGACTTGGTCCTGGGCCTGTTCCCCACGGAGCGATGCCGGACCACCGACATGGTGGACTGCGGACCGGACGGCCGTGTCCGCGGGATCGAGATCCGGCCCGAGACCACGTCCCTGCGTTTCAACTGGCTGATTGCCGTCTGGACGCCTGCCTTCACCGAGATCCTGGGAGATGCCGTGCGCTTCGGGTCGCAGGAGGGGGGAGAGCTCCAGATCGGCGCCGTGATGCGGAGCGCCCTCGAAGGCGGGCTCCACGTCCACGGTGTCGAGTTTCCCGACGGGCGCTTTCGCGACATCGGCACCCCGGCCGACCTCGCGGCGGCCCTGCGCGGGATCGTCGTATAAGATCCCGACCGCCATGCAGAAAGT
>JANOCF010000778.1:0-2518 GCA_031412055.1 Holophagales bacterium
GGCTCTCCGGATGGATGGGGACGTGCCGGGCGTCTGGCTCCCCGGACAGGTCCAGCTCGGAGAGCACCAGGCGGGCTCCAGAGTCCTCGATCATCCAGGCGATCCGTTCCGGGGGATAGGAAGGGTCGAGGGGGACGTAGAGTCCGCCGGATTTCAGGATGCCGAGGAGCCCAACGACCATCTCCGGCGAGCGCTCCATCTGGAGCCCGACCGCCGTCTCCGGACCGACGCCCATCCGCCGCAGCCGGTGGGCCACCTTGTTGGACTGAATGTCCAGCTCCCGGTAGGTCAGCTCGCGGCCCTCAAAGGAGAGGGCGACGGCATCCGGAGTACGCGCAGCCTGGATCTCGAAGAGGTGATGAGCCGGCACCCGCGGGACCCGGGTCCGGGTGTCGTTCCACTGGATGAGGAGTTGATCCCGCTCCGCCGGACCGAGAAGAGGCAGCTCCTGCACGGGGACGTCCGGGTTGGCCATCCCGGCCTCCAGAAGGATCAGGAGGGACGCCATCCAGCGAGAGACGGTCGAGCTGTCGAACAGATCGGTGTCGTGCTCGGCCCAGCCTTCCAGCCGGTCGTCTACCTCGCGGAGCGACAGCGTCAGCTCCAGCTTGGCCGTGCCGTTGTCGATCTCCTCGACGGGGAGGACCAACCCTTCGGGAGGCTGAAGTGCCAGCAGGGCCTGCACCTCCGCTACCAGGGGGACCTCCTGGCGAGCAAGGGCGCCAAGGACCGTTCTGCGGACTCTCTCGACCAGCCCGCGCAGGCCCACCGGGGCCTCGAAGCGGGTCCGGAGCACGAGGGTGTTCATGAACAGCCCGATCAGCCCCTCGACCTCCACCTGGCGGCGGTTGGCAAAGGGCGATCCGACCTGGATGTCGTTCTGTCCACTCAGCCGGTGGAGCAGGGTCTGGAACGCCGCCAGGAGGACCATGAACGGGGTCGCTCCAGCGGATCTAACGAGCCGCGCGGGGATCCGGACCGGCAGCCGTGTCCCCCGATACCGATTGTGGGGCTGGCGCGGCCGATCCAGGGGCAGCTCCAGGGAGACCCGCTCTTCCCGATCGATCGCAAGGGGCAAGCTCCGCTGCCAGACCGCGTAGTCCGCGTACTGGACAGGAAGCTCCGGGACGGGGACGCCCGAGATCTCGCGCAGGAAGATCGCCTGCGACCAGCCGTCCCCCACGATGTGGTGGAGGTTCACGACGAGCCGGACATCTCCCGGGCTTATGTGTAGCTGGCACACCCGGAGCAGCGGCCCGCGAACGAGATCGAAGGGCCGCCGGGCCTCCTCCCGCGCCAGTCGCCGCGCCTCCTTTTCAGGATCGGAAAGGGCCGAGAGATCGACGACCGGCAGCGCGACCGGAGACGGTGGAGCGATCTCCTGGTACGGCTCTCCGCCCAGCTCCGGGAAGCTGGTGCGGAGCGCCTCGTGCCGCTCCACGATCTTGGAGAGCACCGCCGGGTCGAGGGGTCCATGGAGCTTCACCAGCCCCGCCATGTTGTAGGCCGGGCTGTCCGGATCGAGCCGGTGCAGGAACCAGAGCCGGTGCTGGGCGAAGGAGAGCGGGATCCGTCCTTCTCGGGGAACCGGCTTCAAGAGTGGAGGAGCCGGCTGGCCGGCCAGATCCCGGAGCCGCCGGGCGAGCCCGGCCACGGTGGGCTCCGCAAAGAGGAGGCTGATCGGAGGATCGATCCCCAGGGTGCTCCGCACCCGCGCGGCCACCTGCGCGGCCAGCAGCGAGTGGCCGCCGAGAGCGAAGAAGTCCTCCCGGAGACCCACCCGATCGCGCTTCAGGACCGTTCCGAAGATCCCGGCCAGCAGCCGCTCCAGCTCGTCTTCAGGCACCGCGATCACCGCCTCTTCCCGAGGCGCGGGAAGGGCGCGGCGGTCTACCTTGCCATGCGGGGTGAGCGGCAGGGCGTCGAGATGCTGGAAGGCGGACGGCACCATCGCGTCCGGTAGCCGGCTCCGCAGGTGCTCCCGGAGATCCGAGGCCGGATCGCCGGCCCAGTAGGCGACCAGCCTTCCGTCGCGCAGGACCACGGCCGCTTCACGGACAGCGGGATGAGAGAGGAGCCCGGCCTCGATCTCTCCCGGCTCGATGCGGACGCCCCGGATCTTGATCTGATGATCCAGGCGCCCCAGCACCTCGATCTCACCGTCGGTCCGCCGCCGTCCCAGGTCACCCGTGCGGTAGAGACGCTCCCCGGAGCCGAACGGGTCCGGACGGAACGCATCCGCCGTGCGGGCGGGATCGTCCAGGTATCCCCGGCCCACCCCGGCTCCCGCGATGCAGACCTCCCCGGGGAAGCCCACCGGCTGCGGCTCCATGTCTCGGGAGAGGACGTGCAGCCGGAGGTTGGGGATCGGCCGTCCGATCGAGGTGTGGGACGCCTCTTCCAGCCGGAGAAAGGCGTGGCTCACCCGGTCCGAGCACTCGGTCGGGCCGTAGCCGTTGATCAGCGGGAAACCCATCGAAAGGCAGCGCCGCGCCAGCTCCGGCGAGAGCGCCTCGCC
>JANOCF010000779.1:0-1635 GCA_031412055.1 Holophagales bacterium
CGTCGTCCACCCGGGCATCCAGGACCAGCGTGTTGACGAACAGGCCGACCAGCCGCTCCACCTCGGGACGGCGGCGGTTCGCCACGGGAGAGCCCACGGGGATCCGTCCCTCGGAGGTGTAACGGGCGAGCAGGGCCTGGAACGTACCCAGCACGGCCATGAACAGGGTCACGCCCTCGCGCCGGGCGAGGCGCTCCACGGCGGCGACGGCATCCGGCGGCAGGACCAGCGAGCGGACCGCGCCCCGGGAGTCGCGCACAGAGGGCCGGGGCCGGTCCGCGGGCAGCTCCAGCACCGGCAGGCCCGCCAGCCGATCGCGCCAGTAGGAGAGCTGCTGATCGAGGACCTCGCCCTGCAGCCACTCCCGCTGCCAGACCGCGAAGTCGGCGTACTGGACCGGAAGATCGGGGAGGCTGCGGCCCGCGTAGAGGTCTGAAAGCTCATCCAGGAACAGGCCCAGCGACCAGCCGTCCGAGGCGATGTGGTGGAAGGTGACCAGGAGCCGGTGCTCCTCCGGTCCCAGGCGGAGGAGGAGGGCGCGGCAGACAGGACCGCGAGCGAGGTCGAAGGGCTTCCGAGCCTCCTCGCGGGCGAGATGCCCGGCTGTGCTCTCCGCGTCCGCGAGGCCCGCGAGGTCGGCAACGGCAAGGACCCCCACCCCAGCCCACCCCCCCGGCGCGGGGGTGGGGGCCCCCCCCCGCGCCCCCGAGACCGTCCGCAGCACTTCGTGCCGCAGGAGGATCTGCTCGAAGGCCGACGTCAAAGCTCCGACATCCAGCGTTCCCACCAGCCGGACCTCTCCCGGCACGTTGTAGGCCGCCGTGCCCGGCTCGAGCTGGTCCAGGAACCAGAGCCGTTGCTGCGCGAAGGAGAGGGGCATGGCCTCCGCCCTGGGTACGGGCCGGACCGGCGGCGCCTTCTCGGTGCTGGATGCCGTGGCAATCCGCTCCGCCAGGCCCGCCACGGTCGGCGCCTGGAAGACGCCGCTCACCGGCAGGTCCACCCCGAAGACGCGGGAGATCTGCGCGATCACCCGGGTCGCGAGGAGCGAGTGCCCGCCCAGGGCAAAGAAGTCGTCATGGATGCCTACCCGCTCCCGTCCGAGGAGACCGGCAAAGATCCCCGCCAGCAGCTCCTCGCCGGGCGTCCGCGGAGCCGCCGCCCCTTCGGCCTCCAGCGTCCCGGCTTCCTCGGCAAGGCGAGCCAGCGCAGTCCGGTCTACCTTGCCGCTCGGGTTCAAGGGCAGGCTCGGAAGCGCGACCCAGCCGGCGGGCATCATGTAGTCGGGCAGGCGCTCGCGCAGGAAGGCACGGAGGTCGTCCGGCAGCCCGGGGGCGACAAAGGCGACGAGGCGCCGGTCCTCCCCCGATCCCAGGGCCAGGACCGCGGCCTCGCGTACCTTGGGATGCCCGGCCAGGACCGCGCCGATCTCGCCGGGCTCCACGCGGAAGCCCCGGATCTTGAGCTGGTCGTCCAATCGGCCCAGGAAGTCGATATCGCCACTTGGACGTCGGCGGACAAGGTCGCCGGTCCGATAGAGACGGGTTCCGGCCGGTCCGAAGGGGTCCGGCACGAAGCGCTCCGCCGTGAGCTCTGGTCGGCCCAAGTAGCCACGTGCGAGCACGCCTCCCAGGC
>JANOCF010000780.1:0-4512 GCA_031412055.1 Holophagales bacterium
GGCGAGCGCGGCATCCAGGGCCGCGGCCAGGTCGCCCAGCACGGGGGACTGGAACACGAGGCGCAGCGGCACCTCCACGCGGAACGCCTCGCGCACCCTGGCCACGAGCTGGGTGGCCAGCAGCGAGTGGCCGCCGAGGTCGAAAAAGCTGTCGCGCGCGCTCACGCGCTCCACTCCCAGGATCTCGCGCCAGAGGGCGGCGAGGGTCTGCTCGGTGGGCGTGCGCGGCTCCGTGACCACCTCGTCCCCGTCGGCGTGATCGTAGCGGGGCGCGGGCAGGGCCCGGCGGTCGAGCTTGCCGTTGGCGGTGACCGGCAGGGCGGCCAGTTCAACGAACGCCGCAGGGATCATGTAGTCGGGCAGCGACCGGCGGAGGAACTCGCGCAGGTCGACCGCCTCCCCCGGCTCCGCCGGGACCACGTAGGCCACCAGCCTCTTGTCGCCTGGTACATCCTCCCGGGCCATCACCACGGCCTCGCGCACGCCAGAGTGGCGGGCCAGGGCCACCTCGATCTCACCCAGCTCGATGCGGAAGCCGCGGATCTTGACCTGCTGGTCGAGGCGACCGAGAAACTCCAGATTGCCATCGGCGAAGTGGCGGGCGCGGTCGCCCGTGCGGTAGATGCGGGCGCCTGGCCGACCCGGCCCCGCGAAGGGATCGGGGATGAAGGCCGCCGCGGTCAGCGCAGGCTGGTGTGCGTAACCCACGCAGAGGCAGTCGCCGCCGATGTAAAGATCCCCCGGCACGTCGATCGGACAGGGCGAGAGCCGTGCGTCGAGGACGTGGTACTGGGCGTTGGGCATGGGCCGGCCGTAGGGAATGCTCGGCCAGTTCGGATCCACCTCGCCGATCGGGTACCAGTTCGACCAGACCGTGGCCTCTGTGGCACCGCCCAGACTGATGACCTCCGCCCCGGGGAAGGCGGTCCGCACCCGGTCCGGCAGGGTCACGGGGATCCAGTCGCCCGAGAGCATCACGCGGCGCAGGCGGCTATGGACGGCCGGCGTCTCAGGGAACAGAGGCGCCAGGCGCACCAGAGCGGCCGGCGCGGAATCCCAGATCGTGATCGGCTCCTCCAGGAGGACCCGCATCAGGCGCTCCGCGTCCTTCAGCTCCTCCTCGGAAGCCACATGCACGCAGCCACCCGCCGCCAGCACGCCGAAGATGTCCCACACCGACAGGTCAAAGCAGAGAGAGGTCACGAACAGCACCCGGTCGTCCGGGCCGACGCTGAAGGCCGGGTTGATCCACTCGATCAGGTTCGCCACGGGCCGGTGCTGGATCACGATCCCCTTCGGGTGGCCTGTCGAGCCGGACGTATGGATCACATAGGCGAGGTCCTCCGGCGCAGCTACCGGCGCCAGCCGCTCGGCCGGACGTCGGTCCACGTGCCAGGAAGTCCAGAGGCTCTTGCGGCGTTCGCGGGCCACCGAACCTGCCCCGCGGGTCAGCACCACGTCGTAGCGGAAGCGCAGCTCGTTGTCGAAACCCGTCCCCAGGCGATGCCGGTGGAGGACCGCTACCTTCCCCGCTCCAGGCAGGGAGGCGAGATCGCGGAAAAGGTCTACGTCCACGCTCAGGATCTTCTGGGTCTCGGGCCGCAGCGGCAGCCCTGCGCGCTCCCGGTGCTCGGCGATGGCCTTTCTCAGCGCTTCCTGGCGGCGCGCGTCGGGCACGTCAGCCACGACCAGGGCGCCGTCCGGAGCGAGCAGGCGCAGGGACTGAGCCACGATCCGCTCCAGGTAGAGAGGACCCGGAAAAAACTGCGCGGTACTGGCCACCAGGACCAGGTCGAACGATCCTTCCGGCAGACTCTCGATCTCATGGGCGAAGCCCACGGGCAGCTCGACGTTGGCGAGGCCCAGCTGCTCGGCTCGGGCACGGTTGCGCTCCTGGGTGGCGGGCGACGGGTCGAGGCCCACGCAGCGGGCCACGCGGGGAGCGATCTCCCAGAGCAGGAGGCCCGAGCCGGAGCCGATCTCCAGCACCCGCTGGCCTGCCTTCAGCCACGGCTCGGCCAGGGAGAGAACGCGGTCGCGGTATTCGTCCACTTCAACTTCGGAGAACGGCTCGCCCGTGAAGCTGCTGACGAAACCGCCGGCCGAGACGCGGTCCACGGCCCGCTGCGCCACAAGGTCGAACACGGCACGCACGGCCTCGGTGTCCACGGACTCGGGCGCCGGCTCCTGGGCGTCCTCGTCGAGGCAGACCACCTCGTTCAGCATCGGCAGCCGCCATTGCATCTCCAGCACCGGTCCCAGGTGGGCCGGGCGGGTCAGGATCGCCGGGGTCTCGGTATCCGCGAGGATCGATTCCACGCGGTCGGCCGGCCACGCCGGATCGAGCGGCACGTAGTAGCCGCCGGCCTTGAGCACCGCGAGGACGCCGGCCACCATGTCCAGCGAACGCTCCATCCACACGCCCACGGGGGTGCCGCGCCGGACACCGCGATCCCGCAGCAGCCGGGCGATGCGGTTGGCACGTGCCTCCAAGCCGGCGTACGTCAGCTCCTGTCTCTCCCAGACCGCGGCGAGCGCCTCCGGAGCCCGGTCCGCAGAGGCCTCGAAGAACTGGTGCATCAGGGTCTCCGCGGGGAAGGGAGCCGCGGTGTCGTTCCACTCGCCCAGGATCTGGTGCCGCTCCGCCGGGCTCAGCAGTGCCAGCGAGGACAGGCGGCGGCCCGTGTCGAGCGCCGAATCCAGCAGGCGGAGGAAGTGGCTGGCCAGGCGGGCCACGGTGGCGCGGTCGAACAGGTCTGTGTTGTACTCGATCCAGCCGTCCAGCCGGTCGCCGCGATCGAACAGGCCCAGCGTCAGGTCGAACTTGGCCACGGCGCCGTCCAGGTAGAGCGGTTCCACCGCCAGGCCGCGAAGGGACGGCACGGGCGGCGGAGTGTGCAGGGAGAACATGACCTGCACCAGGGCCTGCCGGCTCAGGTCGCGCTCCAGGCCGAGCTCGTCCACCAGGCGCTCGAAAGGGACGTCCGCGTGGTCGTAGGCCTCCAGGGCCGTGCCTCTCACCCGTTCCACCAGTTCGCCGAAGGACGGATCGCCGCCGCAGTCCGTTCGCAAGACCAGCATGTTCACGAAAAAGCCGATGAGCCCCTCGACTTCCGGCCGGTTGCGGTTGGCGACGGGCGAGCCTACCGCCACGTCGCGCTGGCCGGTGAGGCGGTGGAAGAGGGCCTGCCAGGCCGCCAGCAGCGTCATGAACAAGGTCGACCGCCGGGCGCGGGACAGGTCGCGCAACGCAGCCGTGAGCGCGGGCGGCACGGCCACGTGGGCGATCTCGCCCTGGAACGTCTGCACCGGCGGACGGACGCGATCCGTGGGCACCTCCAGGTTGGTCAGCCCTGTCAGGCGGCGAGTCCACCAATCGACCTGGCCCGCAAGCACCTCCTCCGGCCACGAACGCTGCCAGGCCGCGAAGTCGGCGTACTGGAGGGGCAGCTCGGGCAGGGAAGACGGCCGGCCGGCGATGGCCGCGTCGTAGAGGGCGGACAGCTCGCGGTCGAGGATCTCCTCGGACCAGCCGTCCGACGCGATATGGTGAAGAGTCAAGAGCAGAACGTGCTCCTCGTCCCGCAGGCGGAGAAGCCCGGCCCGCAACAGGGGGCCGCTGGAGAGGACGAAGGGCCGCTCCGACTCCTCCCGTCCCAGTCGCGCCAGCTCCCGCTCGCGCCTCTCCTTGAGCAAACCGGAAAGGTCCACGAGCGGCACCGCGGAATTTCCGGGAGGAAGAATCTCCTGCCAGGGCTGGCCATCGACCTCCAGGAAACGGGTGCGAAGCACCTCGTGCCGGTCCACGACGGCTGAGACCGCCAGCGCAAGGGCGGCCACGTCGAGAGGGCCACGCAAGGCGAACGCCGACGGGACGTTGTAGGTGTGGTTGTCCGGCGCCAACCGGTCCATGAACCAGAGACGCTGCTGCGGGAACGACAGCGGGAGCGGCTCTCCCCGGCCGGCACGCCCGAGCGGCGGCAGGACCGCCTGAGTACCCCGGCGGGCCATCGCCACGGCTCGCGCCAGACCCGATACCGTGGGCGACTCGAACACTGTCTGCAGCGGCAGGCCGATTCCGAAGACCTCCCGGATACGCGACAAAACGCGAGCCGCCAGGAGAGAGTGGCCGCCCAGGTGGAAGAAGTTGTCGCCGGGGTGAATGGCCGAGCGGCCCAGCACCTCTTCCCACAGGGTAGCCATGTACTCCTCGACCGGATCGGTGAACGAGCCGCCGGCGGACGAGACCGGAGGGGCGATCCGGACGAGGGCCTGCCGGTCCACCTTGCCACTCTGGTTGAGAGGCAGCGCCGGGAGGAAAACGAAGGCTGCGGGGACCATGTAGTCCGGCAGGCTGCGGCGCAGGAAGAGCGCAAGGGCAGCCGGCTCTACGCCGGACGCCCTATCGGCTACGTTGGCGATATAAGCGACGAGGTTGCCGTCGACAACGAGCACGGCGGCCTCCCGTACCTTTGGGTGGCGGACCAGGGCGGCCTCGATCTCGCCGAGCTC
>JANOCF010000781.1:0-3732 GCA_031412055.1 Holophagales bacterium
GATCGCCCGGTGGGGCACGGCCACGCCCTTGGGCTGCCCCGTGCTGCCCGAGGTGTAGATCATGTAGGCGAGAGCGTCGCCGCCGAATTCAAAGGACGTAAAGGACATAAGGGACCCAAAGGACTCCTCGTCCTTCAGGTCCTCCATCCCCAACCGCACCTCGGCCCCGCTGTCCGCCAGCAGCAAGGCATGCCTGTCGGAGCTGTCCGAGGGATCGAGGGGCACGTAGAAGCCCCCAGCCCGGAGCACTGCCAACATCGCGGTCACCATCTCCGGCGAACGGGGCAGCTCCAGAGCCACGGGAACGCCCGGCCCGACTCCCATGGAGCGCAGCCGCCGCGCCAACCGAGCCGACCGCCGCTCCAACTCGCC
Source organism: Holophagales bacterium (assembly GCA_031412055.1). Taxonomy (GTDB): domain Bacteria; phylum Acidobacteriota; class Thermoanaerobaculia; order Multivoradales; family UBA5704; genus DATMER01. The sequence continues at coordinate 373 of JANOCF010000781.1, forward strand.
ATAGGAGAGAGATTCCTCTCCGTCCGGCCCCTCCCAGATCACCGCGGGAGCCTCCGGCCAGCGCGCCGCCACCTGCTCGAAGATCCGGTGGACGGGCGTCTCGGAGGGGTAGTCGTTCGTGATGCCGCTCCACTGCGCGAGCACCTGCTCCCGCTCCGCATCGTTCAGCAGCGGCAGGTCGCCTAGAGACGTTTCTGGAGCGGCCACGATCCCGCCGATCAGCACGTTCAGGCGATGCAAGAGCCGCCGGATCGTCCCGGCCTCGAACAGGTCGGTGGCGTACTCCGCGATGAACTGGAGACCGCCGTCTTCCGACTCCTGCGCGAACAGGCTCAGGTCGAACTTCGAGGTCCCGGTCTCCAGCTCCTTCTCGCGTCCCACGACCCCCGGAGCGAGCTCGATGTCGCCCGGACGGCCCCGGTAGGAGAACAGGACCTGCACGAGCGGGGAGCGCGAGAGATCCCGCTCCGGCGCGATGGCCTCCACCAGCCGCTCGAAGGGCAGGTCCTGATGCGCCCAGGCTCCCAGGGCGGACTCCCGCACCCGGCCCAGCAGCTCCGGGAACGCGGGATCGCCCGAGAGGTCGGTCCTCAGCACGAGGGTGTTGACGAAGAAGCCGACCAGCGGCTCGATCTCGGTCCGCGTCCGGCCGGCCATGAGGAAGCCCACGGCCAGGTCGTCCCGGCTGGTGTGCCGGTGGACCAGCGCGAGAAAGGCCGCGGCCACGGTCAGGAACGGCGTGGCGCCATGGTCCAGGCCCAGGCGCAGCAGCTCCCTGCTGTGAGATGCCTCCGCCATCTCCACCGCCCCGCGGTAGGACTGGACCGGCGTCCGGGGACGGTCCGCGGGCAGGTCGAGCCCCTCGGGCAGACCGGCCAGGCGCTCCTTCCACCAGGCGAGGTGCGACTCCATGGCCTCGCCGCGCAGCCAGCCGCGCTGCCAGGTCGCGAAGTCGGCGAAGCGCACCGGAAGCTCGGGCAGGGGGGACGGCTGGCCGGCCGCGAAAGCGCCGTAGAGGGCCCCCAGCTCGCGGTAGATCAGACCGAGCGACCACTCGTCGGAGACGATGTGATGGGCGTGCAGGATCAGGCCGTGCTGGCCGGGGGCCAGCCGGAGAAGGAGCGAGCGGAAGGGCGGCCCCTGGTCCAGCGCGAACGGCCGCCGGGCTTCGTCCTCCTGCCGGCGCGCCGCCTCGGCCTGACGCGCTGCTTCGGGCAGGTCGGCAAGGTCGACGACCGAAAGGCCCGGGATAGCCGGGATTACCCGCTGGGCCGGCTCGTCTCCCTGAAGAACGAAGACCGTCCGCAGTGGCTCGTGCCGGCGCACGATCTCGGCAATAGCTGCGGCCAGCGGGGCGATCGCCAGGGGTCCCGCGATCCGCAGCAGCACGGGCATGTTGTAAAGCGCGGAGCCCGGCGCCAGGCGGTCCGCGACCCAGAGCCGCTGCTGGGCGGAGGAGAGCGGCGCGCTGCCGCTTCCCGGCAAGCGGGAGAGGGGCGCATCCGTATCCGCTGCGGCAGTGTCCTTGATCTTTCGGACCAGCCCTTCGACCGTGGGCTCCAGGAAGAAGTCGGGGAGCCGCAGGTCCACGCCGAGCGCGGTGCGCAGTCGGCCCAGGACCCGGCCCGCCAGCAGCGAGTGGCCGCCCAGGTCGAAGAAGCTCTCCTGCCGGCCTACCCGCTCGCGCCCCAGCACCTCGCTCCAGATCCCGGCCACGACCTCCTCGAGCGGCGTCCGCGGACCCTCGATGGCCTCCGTCAACTGCGTCGCAGGCGCCGCCAGCGCCCCCAGCGTACGCCGGTCGATCTTGCCGCTGGAGGTCCGGGGCAGCGCCTCCAGGAAGACCACCCGGGACGGCACCATGTACTCGGGAAGTAGCCCGCGCAGGTACGAGCGCACCTCCGGCTTCTCCACGGTGACCGCCGAAGCCACCCGCGTGACGAAGGCGAGCAGCACCTTGCCATCACCCTCCTGGCGGGCGATCACCGCGCACTCCCCCACTCCGGGGCAGCGCGACAGCACCGACTCGATCTCCCCGGGCTCGATCCGGAATCCGCGGACCTTGACCTGGGCATCCGTCCGGCCCAGGTACTCCAGAGTCCCATCCGGGAGCCACCTCACCAGGTCGCCCGTTCGGTACAGCCGCGCGCCATCGGACCCCGGTACGAACCGCTCGGCGGTCAGCTCCGGACGGCCCCAGTAGCCGCGAGCCAGCCCGTCGCCGCCCAGGAGCAGCTCCCCTGCCGATCCGGGAGGTACCGGCCGCATGCCCCGGTCCACCACATACGCCCGAGTATTGGCGATCGGCCGGCCGATCGGAATGCTGCGGCCCTCCGGGGCCGAGCGGATGTCGTGCACCACCGCGAAGGTCGTGCACTCCGTCGGGCCGTAGCCGTTGAGCATGCGGTTCCTCGGGTCGGCAGGCTCGAGCTGCGACAGTGCCTCCCGCACCCATCTCGGGGACAGCGCCTCGCCTCCGGCCAACTGGTTGCGCACGCCGCCGAGACTGCCGGGTGCCTCGCGCAGCACCTCGTTGAACAGCGCCGCGGTCAGGAAGCTCGCGCTGATGCCCCAGCGGCGGAACGCCTCCCCCAAAGCCAGGGGAGACAGCACTGTTTCCCGGGGGATGATCACCATCGCGGCCCCGGTCAACAGCGCTCCCCAGACCTCGAAGGTCGAAGCGTCGAAGGCCGTGTTGGACAGATGCGCCGTCCGGTCTCCGGGACCCAGGTGCACGTAGTCCGTCTCCAGCACCAGCCGGTTGATCGCGCGGTGGGGAACGGCCACTCCCTTGGGCCGGCCCGTCGAGCCCGACGTGTAGAGCACGTAGGCCAGGGCATCGCCGCCAATCTCAAAGGACGTAAAGGACCCATTGTCCTTTTGGTCGTTTAGGTCCTTTTGGTCCTTTATGTCCTTCTTCTCCAACCGCACCTCGGCCCGGCTGTCCGTCAGCAGCCAGGCGCGCCTCTCGGAGGAATCCGAAGGATCGAGCGGCACGTAGAAGCCCCCGGCCTGCACCACGGCGAGCATGGCCACGATCAGCTCGGGCGAGCGCTCCATATCCAGGGCTACCGGCACCTCGGGGCCGACCCCCAGCGAGCACAGCCGCCGCGCCAGCCGCGCCGACCTCCGCGCCAGCTCGCCATAGGTGAGGCTCTCCTCTCCGTCCGGCCCCTCCCAGAGCACGGCGGGCGCCTCCGGCTGGCGCGCCGCCACCTCCTCAAAAATCCGGTGGATCGGTGTCTCCCGCGGATAGACGGTCTCCGATCCGCTCCACTCGCCGAGCACCTGCTCCCGCTCCCGGGCCGTCAGCAGCGGCAGGTCTCCGAGCGGCGTCCCGGGCGCGGCCACGATCCCCCC
>JANOCF010000782.1:0-2900 GCA_031412055.1 Holophagales bacterium
GTCTACGTCCATGTCGACCAGAACAATCAGCCGGTCCCGCTGCTCCCGCCGGACACCCCTCACAACGAGGGGTAGGCCTACGGCGCGAAGGGCTCGAAGCAGCCCCGGCAGCGCGCCTCGTACGACTCCGTATCCCCCACCTGTAGCTGCTCGCTGCCGCCCGCCGTGCGCTGGCTGTAGCACGCCGGCTCGCCGCAGCGCATGCAGACGGCGTGCATCTTGTCCACGTACTCGGCCAGCGCAAGAAGCCGGGGCATGGGGCCGAACGGCCGGCGCAGGTAGTCGAGGTCGAGGCCGGCCACGATCACCCGGATGCCCCGGTCGGCCAGCTCCCCTACGAGATCGACCAGCCCATCGTCGAAGAACTGGGCCTCGTCGACGCCCACCACCTCCACCGCGGGGTCGAGCCGCGCGCGCAGCTCGCAGCTGCAGGCGACGCTCATCGCTTCCAGCTGCCGGTTGTCGCGGGTGACCAGCTGGCCCGGGTCATGGCGGTTGTCGGCCCCGGGCTTGAAGACCTGGACCCTCTGGCGGGCGATGGTCGCGCGGCGCAGGCGCCGGACCAGCTCCTCGCTCTTGCCCGAGAACATTCCGCCGGCAATGGCCTCGACGTGTCCCCGGATTCTTTCCGTTGGGCTGTCTTTGATGTTCACCAGCAGCAATGTACAGCAGGAAAGCCCCTCGGCCAAGAGCCTGTTATAATCCGCATCCTATGTCCCAAACACGCCGTAGAAAAAGGGTTTTCTCCTATGACGAAGCTTTGGCGACGTTCCCTGCCGTGCGGGATCTGACCGCGGCGGCCGTTCGCCAGATTGAGACTTTGACCACCAACGTGGCGAGCCGGGAAGAGATGGACGACCGGCGGCCTGAGATCGAGGCCGAGTACCAGAAGATCGTCGGCTCCTGGGCCCAGGAGATGAGCTCCATCGGGTGCGAGGTGAAGGGTCTCTGGCTGGTCGACTGGGACAGCGGCGACGGCTACTACTGCTGGCGCTTCCCGGAGCAGGCCGTCGCGTTTTTCCACACGTACGAGGAAGGCTTCGAAGGGCGTCTGCCGGTCAACTGAGGCCTCACGCCTCCTCCTCCACCTTCCGCCGCAGCTCGGCGATCCACCGCTCGGCCTCCCTCCGCCGCGCCATTCCCAGCTCCGCGCCGCGCGGAGTGCGATAGCGCTCGGAGGGCGCGCCCGGGTCGAGCTGGATCAAGGCCCGCGTCAGCAATGTCCGCTTCTTGCCGGCCGCCATCAGGCGCTCGGCCGCCGCCACGACACCCGCCGATTCCAGCAGCAGGATATCGTGCACCAGATCCTCCTCGGGTCCTCGCGGTTCTTCCCGGAGCCTGGCGAGCCCGGTCCGCACCCGGCGGACGACGTCGTCCGTGAGTCCGAGCCCCTTGAGGAACAGGTCGAGCCGCCCGCCCGGCGCAAGGGAGCCGAGACGTTCGGTAACGCCCTGAAAAAGGACCAGAAGCTCCAGGAGACTGTCGTCGAGGACGCTATCGCCGCGGATCGCGGCGATGCGGGCCTGCAGGCGGTCGACCCGGTCGAAGGTCTGGACGCCGTCCAGGCCGGCGTAAAGGGGACGGACGAACTGCTCGACCTGGCGGCGGACCCCGGGATCCAGGCCGCTCACCTCCGGCTGGCCTCGGCGAGGAGCCGCTCCAGGCGCTCGACGGTCATGCCGTTCAGGCTTTCGGCCAGGGCGTCGGCAATCCGAAGGCGGGCCGGAGGATAGGTGTGAGCCACGGCGAGCGTGGCGAGCCCGACGTCGGCGGCGGCAGAGAGACCGGCCGGGCTGTCTTCGATAGCCAGCACCTCGTGGGGATGGAGGAGCCGCTCGGGCAGCGGCGGCTCCGAGTTGAGCACCTCCAGCGCCTTCCGATACCCCTCCGGATCGGGCTTCCCCTCGGTGACGTCCTCGGCCGTGATCAGGACCTTGAAGCCGTCCCGCAGGCCGGCCTGGCGAAGGGCGCTCTCCACCTCTTCCCGCAGGGCGCCGCTCACGATGCCGAGCATGCGGCCCTTGGCGGCCAGCTCCGCCACCAGCTCGGCGGCACCGGGGAAGAAGGGGTAGCCGCGCTCCCGCATGTGGTCCTGGTAGTAGGAAGCCTTGCGGGCGATCAGGCGCATGATGCGTGGCACCGTGGCCGCCTCTCCCGCCTTCTGGAGAACGGCGGCGAAGCAGCCCCGGTCATCCATGCCGAGATAGTCCCGGTAGTAATCCTCAGCGGTGAGAGAAATGCCCTCTTCCCCGAGCACGCGCTGGAAGATCTCCAGGTGGATGGGCTCGTCGTCGACCAGGACACCGTTGAAATCAAAGAGGATGGCCCGCAGCACGGCGCCATCATATCGCGCCCGATATCGCCTCCATACTGCGCGGCCGCGCCAGCCTCATTTGACAGCAGCCCGCGGATGTCGTGAAATTCCCTCATCGCCTCAAATGTTTCCTCAGGCGAGGAGGAGCACCATGGAGAACATACAGACAACCCAGCCGGACCCCGCGGCGGCACCACAGCAGGAGGAGTTTCCTGTCCTGCTGACGCCCAAGGCGGCCGAGATGGTGAAGATCACCCGCGAGCAGGAGGGCATCGACCCTTCCCACACGCTGCGCATCGCGGTCCGCGGTGGCGGGTGCAGCGGCTTCGAGTACGCTCTCGACTTCGACAACGAGACGAGGGAGGACGACTGGGTCTACGAGCAGAACGGGCTGACGGTCCACGTCGACGCGGTCAGCGCCCGGTACCTCGAAGGCACCACGATCGATTACGTGATGGGCATGGCCGGGGCCGGGTTCAAGTTCAACAACCCGAAGGCCCGCGGGACCTGCGGCTGCGGCTCGTCGTTCACGGTGTAGGAACGAACGGTAGATCCTGGACGGTGGCGGCTCCAGTGCCGCCGCCAT
>JANOCF010000783.1:0-2790 GCA_031412055.1 Holophagales bacterium
GGTGTCCGACATTCGGCCTCCTGACCTTGTAAGAGGGACACATCCTACAGGGACAGGCGGTTCGCTGTCACCGGGGCGATATTCCAGTCAATATTTCCAGTCATTTTCTCGAAGCCGCGGAGCACGATTCCCCGAGCGGCCGCGGCGGGCTGATCCAGTGTCCCTGGGCGTAGTCGACCCCCATGGCGCGCAGGCGCTCCACCACCGCCTTGCTGGGCACGGCCTCGGCCACGGTGAGCAGGTTCATCACGTGCCCCACCTGGTTGATCGACTCCACCATGGCATGGTCGAGCGGGTCGGTGACGATGTCCTTGATGAACTTGCCGTCGATCTTGAGGAAGCTCACCGGGAGGTCCTTGAGATAGCTGTACGAGGACATGCCGCTGCCGAAGTCGTCCAGGGCGAAGCGCACGCCCTTGGCGGTGAGGCTGGCGAGGAGCCGCTCGGCCTGGGCGAAGTTCTCGATGGCGGCGGTCTCGGTGATCTCGAAGCAGATCTTCTCGTTCGGCACGCCCGAGCCGGCCAGCTCCTCTTCCAGGAACTCCAGGAACCCCTCGTCGCCCATGGAGACCGCCGACAGGTTGATCGAGCACAGGTGCAGGAGGTCGAGGAACGGCGGCGGCTGGGTGCGCAGAGTGCGCAGGCACTCGCGCACGACCCAGCGGTCGATGCTGCGCATCAGGCCGTAGCGCTCGGCGGCGCGGATGAAGTCGCTGGGCAGGTGGATGCGGCCGTCCTCCTCGACCATCCGCAGCAGCACCTCGAAGTAGATGCCCTTGCCGGCCGCGGGCGAGAGCGGCAGGATGCTCTGGGAGAACAGGCAGAAGCGGTTCTGCTCCAGGGTCTCCTGGATGCGCACGACCCAGTTCATCTCTCCCTGGCGGCGGATGAAGGCGGAGTCGTCCTCCTGGTAGACCTGGATGCGGTTGCGCCCCTTCTCCTTGGCCACGTAGCAGGCGTGGTCCGCGGCCGAGAGCAGCTGGGTGACGGTCTTGAAGTCGCGGCCGAAGGGGACGAGGCCGATGCTGGCGCCGACGGCGAAGCTCTTGTCCCGCCAGGTGAACTTGGAGGCCTGCAGGGAGCGGTGGAGCTGGCCGGCCTGCCGCTCGGCTTCGACGAGCGACCGGCGGGGCATGAGCACGGCGAACTCGTCGCCGCCGAGGCGGGCGATCAGGTCGGTCTCCTGCATGGTGTCCTGGATCAGGGAGGTGACCCGGCAGAGGAGCTCGTCGCCGCCCAGGTGGCCGCAGGTGTCGTTGACCAGCTTGAACTGGTCGTGGTCCAGGTAGCAGAGGGCGTGGGTGGAGCCGTGGGTGCGGCTCTCCTCCAGAGCGCGCTGGAGGTGGCCGTCGAAGGCCTGCCGGTTGAACAGGCCGGTCAGCTCGTCGTGGGTGGCCCGATGGGCGAGTTGGAGGACCAGGCGACGCTTGTCGCTCACGTCCTGGAAGACGATCACGGTGCCGACGATGCGGCCGTCGAGGTGGCGGATGGGAGCGCAGGAGCTCTCGACCGCGTAGCGCCGGCCGTCGCGGCGCTCCAGGCTGATGCGCTCCCCAAGGCGGAGGTTCCGTCCTTCCTGAAGGCAGCGGTGGACCAGGGTGTCGACGGTGAGCCCGGTGGCCTCGTCGGTCAGGCGGAAGATCTCGGCCAGCGGCTGGCCCAAGGCTTCGGACTGGCTCCAGCCGGTGAGCTTCTCGGCCACGGGGTTCATGTACTTGACGCCGCCGCGGTCGTCCGTGGCCAGCACGCCGTCGCCGATGGAAGCGAGGGTGACCTGGGCCAGCTCCTTTTCGGCGAACAGCTCGGACACCTGCTGCTCGTAGGCGCGGGTGGTCTGGCCGAGCAGGTTCCGCAGGATGGCGTTGTCGAGCTCGTGCGGTCCCATCATGGTTGCACCTCTGAAAGCAGGACCAGGATGGCGGTCTGGTTGTAGAACGCCATTCCGCCGCCCGGAGTGGGGCCGATCTCGCCGAAGGTGAAGAAGCCGGAGAGAGCGGCGCCGCCAAGGGCGCGGTGGATGGTGGAGACCTCTTCGGGGGCCATGCCGCCCAGGACGGTCTCGCGGCCGACGCACGAGTAGAGGATGGCGGCTTCGGGCGCCGGTCCGGCGGTGAGCTGGGACGCGGTCTGGACCAGGGAGCGGCCGTTGCCCATGCCCAGCCGGACCTGGTCGCCGGTCCGCACGGCGCCCCAGTAGGTCACGGTCCCGGCCGGGTCGTCGAAGAGCCGCATGCTGCGGTAGAGCCCGCGCCGCTCGGGCGCCGGCCCCTCGACGATGAGGGGAAAGCGGTAGGCGGTGTCGGGCATGGGAGCCATCGCGCCGTCGACGGTGAAGAACCGGCGATACCACTCCACGGCCGGCACGCCGTCGATCTCGTGGACGACGTTGTCCTCGGCCCGGTCGACGGTGTAGATCGGGCTGGCCGGAGTCCAGCCGCGGACCACCTCGACGCGCATGGACACGCCGTGGAAGGCCACGGCCAGGCAGGCGGCGGGGTAGATGCGGTCCTGGAAGAACACCCGGGCGCCGGTTCCCGTCACGGGCAGCGACTGGGACGCCAGGCCGCCGGCCACGAGTGGAGGCCATTCCTGCATCCGGCTGTGCAGCTCGGAAAGAAAGCGTTCGGCCGGGAAGCGCAGGCCGTCCACGATCAGCAGGGCGCCGTCCGATCCGGAAAGCCGATGAGCCAGGTCTTCGACCACCGCGGAAGCCGGCGGCTCCTCCTGGGAGCCGGTGACGACCTCCACGACGGCGTGATGGCCCGGGTCGTCGAACCAGAAGAGCTGGAG
>JANOCF010000784.1:0-2186 GCA_031412055.1 Holophagales bacterium
CAGGTTCTCCTGGCTCCCCTCGACGGCAGCCGCGAGCCCGCGGTCATCATCCAGACCCGGGGCGGCTCCGGCACTCTCCGCTGGTCTCCGGACGGCTCCCGGCTCGCCTTCGTGAGCCGGCGAGGCGATCACAGCTTCGTCGGTCTCTACGACATGGCCGGCAAGACGGTCCGCTGGCTCAGTCCTGGCGTGGATGAGGACACGGATCCCGCCTGGTCGCCGGATGGCTCCCGCCTCGCCTTTCTGAGGAGCCCGGCCCGGAAGGTGTTCCCGCTGTTCCGCCCGAACCGCGAGACTCAGCCGTGGTCGATCCTGGTCGCGGATGCCGCCACGGGACAGGTCAAGACGGTCTGGCGCGCCCGTGAAGGGGCGGGTAGCGCCTTTCACGAGATCGAGGCGGCCAACAACCTCTTCTGGGGAGCCGGCGATCGCATCGTCTTCCCCTGGGAGGGCGACGGCTGGCTCCACCTCTACTCCGTATCGGCGGTACCCGCCGATACCGGCGAAGCGACTCTCCTGACTCCCGGCGAGTTCGAGGTCGAGAACGTCATCCTGGCCCCGGACCGGCGCGAGATGATCTTCAGCTCCAACCAGGGCGACATCAACCGGCGCCATCTCTGGCGCGTCCCCGTGAGCGGAGGCCCGCCGGTCGCCGTGACCCGCGGCGAGGGGATCGAGTGGATGCCCGCCCTGACCGGTGACGGCAAGGCTCTCGCCTACGTCCAGGCCGGAGCGCGCAGCCCGGCGCGGGCCGTGGTCCGGATCGGTTCTCGGGGGGAGGGCGAGGCGCGGGATCTCGCTCCGATCCCGGCCGGCTACCCTGAGGACCGGCTCGTCGTGCCCGAGCCGGTGATCTACTCCTCGGCCGATGGGATGCGGATCCATGGACAGCTCTTTCTGCCTCCAGATTTCAAGCGCGGGGAAAAGCGGCCGGCGCTGATCTTCCTGCATGGGGGCTCGCACCGGCAGATGCTCCTCGGCTGGCACCACAGCCCGTACTACAACAAGGCCTACGGGATGAACCAGTACCTGGCGAGTCTCGGGTACGTCGTCCTGGCGATCAACTTCCGGGCGGGCATCGGCTACGGCCTGGACTTCCGCGAGGCGCCCAGCATCGGCGCTTCCGGAGCCAGCGAGCTCAACGACATGCTGGGCGCCGGCCTGTACTTGCGCGGCCGTCCCGATGTCGATCCGGACCGGATCGGGCTCTGGGGCGGCTCCTATGGCGGCTTTCTCACCGCGCTCGGGCTGGCGAAAGCTTCACACCTTTTCGCGGCCGGGGTGGACGTGCACGGGGTTCACGACTGGAACGTGGGCATCCGCAACTTCATCCCCGACTACGATCCGAGCCCGGACGAGGAGCGTCTCGCCTTCGAGTCGTCGCCCATGGCCTGGCTCGATACCTGGCGCTCGCCGGTCCTCCTGATCCACGGCGACGACGACCGCAACGTCGGCTTCGCCGAGACGGTGCATCTCGCCGAGGAGCTGCGCGAGAGGAAGGTGGACGTGGAGATCCTGGTGCTGCCGGACGAGGTGCACAGCTTCCTACGGCACGCGAGCTGGGTGGACGCGTACCGCGCCACCGCCGATTTCTTCGAGCGCAAGCTGCGCGGCCGGAAGCCTTGATGGACGGCCCGATCGAGCTCGACCGGCGGTCGTACCTGGGCCTGGGCAAGGCGCGGTTTGTAGTCCAGGGATCGGAGCCCCGGCGCGCCTTCAAGCGGCTGGGCACGGTGAGCCGGGATCTCCGGGAGACGCTGCGGAGCACGCAGGAGGGGAAGGAGGGCGTGCGGCGATTCCATCGCCTGCTCTTCCTGGGCTACGCCTGTTCCATGCTGGCCGGTCTCCTGCTGGGCGTCGCGGCCGGCTCGCTCCTCGTGGTCGAGGTGCTGGCCGTCATGGACCCGAAGCAGATGACGAGCTTCCTCGCGTTCCTCCACCGGTACCTGCAGGCCCTGTCGGAAGGGATCCTCGCACTGGCCTCCGTGCCGCTCTTCATCCTTGCCTTCGTCCTGGACCACCAGGCGTACCGATCCATCCTGACCACCATCGACTCCTTTCAGGGGACACCGTCATGACAATGCTGCTCTGGGTCCTCGCCATCGTTCTCGTCCTCGCCGGGCTGGCGGGGACCATCCTGCCCGCGTTGCCGGGGGCTCCGCTGGTGTTCGCGGGGTTCCTGCTGG
>JANOCF010000785.1:0-2375 GCA_031412055.1 Holophagales bacterium
AACTGCGACCGCGACCAGTTCAACGGCTCGCTGGAGCAGCTTCAAAAACTCTGGGGAGTCGCGGCTACTGCACGGAGGCCATGCGTTGCTATGACGACCTGGTCCGCCTGGACCTGGGCTTCGCCTCCGCGTACCTGGTGACCCTGCCGGAGCACATCCAGCACGTCCTGGTCGACAACGTGGACAACTACTGGAAGGGCGCGATCTTCAACCGCGCGCGCTTCCTGTTCGGCAACGGACTCGTCCTCAACGAGGGCCAGCCCTGGCGGCGCCAGCGCCGGCTCATGCAGCCCGCGTTTCAGCACCGGCGGATCGAGTCGCTGATCCCCCTGATGGCCGACGTGATCCGGCGCAAGCTCGACCGCTGGGAGACGGTGCGCGCCTCGGGACAGCCCATGGAGATGAACCACGAGATGATGACGTTCACCCTGGAGATCGTCGCCCGGACGATGTTCAGCCTGAGCGTCACCGAGGAGCAGCTCGCCGAGCTGGCGCGCTCGTTCGACGTCGCGCTCAAGCACATGTCGCTGCGGATGAACACCTTCTTCCTGCCGGAGTGGGTTCCCCTGCCGGGACGGCGCGCCTGCGACGAGGCCGTCGCTTCCCTGGAGCGGCTGGTCCACGGCATCGTCGCGGCCCGGCGCCGGAGCGGCGAGCGGCCCGACGACCTCCTGACCCTGCTGCTCGACAGCCGCGACGAGGAGACGGGGGAGGGGATGAGCGATGTCGAGATCCGCGACGAGGTCATGACCATCCTCTTCGGCGGCTACGAAGCCACCGCCGACGCCCTCACCTGGGCTTGGTACTTCCTCTCCGAAAACCCGGATGTGGACCGCCGCTTCCGCGAGGAGGTGGCCGGCGTCGTCGGCAGTCTCGGCGGGCGGAATCCCACACTCGAGGACCTGGGACGGCTCCCCTACACGACACGGATGCTTCAGGAGGTGCTGCGCTTCTACCCGTCGTTCTGGTTCTCCCCCAGGGCCTCCTACAAGGACGACGAGATCGGCGGGTATCACGTGCCGGGCGGCTCCGTGCTCATCCTCTCCCACTACTCGACCCAGCACCATCCGCGCTACTGGGAAGACCCGGAGCGGTTCGACCCCGACCGCTTCCTGCCCGAGCGCTCCGAGGGCCGGCCGCGTCACGCCTACTTCCCGTTCGGCACCGGCCCGCGGATGTGTATCGGCCGGCACTTCGCCAACCTGGAGATGCTGCTCGTCCTGTCCATGGCGGCGGCACAGTGGCGGCCCCGGCTGGCACCGGGGCATCCCGTGGAGCCCGTCGCCCGCATCGCGATCCGCTCCCGGAACGGCGTGTGGATGAACCTGGAACGGACCTGACTAGGCGGGGGCGGCTGGAGCATCAAGGAGCCGCAGGCGCAACGTCAACGTGCTCCCCAGACCGAGGCCGGGGCTCCGCGCCTCCACAGTGCCGCCGTGCATCTGCGCCAGGGTACGGACGAGCGCCAGGCCGATCCCCAGGCCTCCGTGCGAATGGCGGTGCGAGCCGTCGACCTGCGTGAACATCTCGAAGACCCGGGTCAGCATGTCCGGCGCCATCCCGATCCCGCTGTCCAGCACATCGATTACAGCCTCCCCATCCCTGCCAGCGACCGTGAGCGAGATGCGCCCTCCGGGCTCCGTGTACTTGGCGGCGTTGTTCAGGAGGTTGGCGATCATCTGGGCGAGCCGGACCGGATCGGCGTCGACCAGCAGCGGTTCGTCCGGGACGTGGAGCGACAACTCGTGCCGGGCCTGCTCGATCAGGGGGCGGCTGGTCTCCACCGCGATGACGGCGACCTGGACCACGTCGACCGTCTCCTTGCGGAGCTCGAGCTTGCCGCGGGTGATCCGTGAGACTTCCAGCAGGTCGTCGACGAGCCGGATCAGGTGCAGCACCTGTCTTTCCACGATCGCGCCGGCGCGTTCCTGGACAGCGGCGGAGCTCTGCTCGCTCCGCAGGATGTGTAGAGCGTTGCGGATGGGTGCGAGCGGATTGCGCAGCTCGTGCGCCAGGGTTGCCAGGAACTCGTCCTTGCGGCGGTCGGCTTCCTGCAGCACCTCCCGCGCCTCCTTCAGCTCGGAGGCCGTCTGTTGGAGCACGACATGGGCCGACGTCACCGAGTCCAGCGAGCGCTGGATCTGGAGGGCCGCGCCCGTGAACTCGCCCAGGCTGGTCATCACGCGCGCGTCCTCGGCGTCAAAGTGCCGGTTCTCGTCATGGGACACGACCCAGATCGTGCCAAGGGGCTGCCCCTTGGCGTAAAAGGGGATGACGAGGCCTTCCACGATCGGAGGCTTGACGGCCTGGAAGTACTCGAAGTAGCGCTCAGGGTAGAAGAAGAGCTGCGTCGCGCCACGGTCCAGCGTGGCTCC
>JANOCF010000786.1:0-2590 GCA_031412055.1 Holophagales bacterium
GGCAGCCGCGCGCCAGGCGTCGAACGAGGGCTCGATCTCGACCCGCTTCACAGCTCTCCAGACGCTGCGGACGCTGCGGTCTGCGCGGCCTCGAACAGCGGGAGCTGGCGTGGAACCGCCAGCGACGCCGGCACTGCTTCCAGGGTCTCCCGCAGGTCCTGCCGGTCGAGCCGGAGCACGTCCGGGTTGTGATCCGAGGTGACGATGAACGGCCGCGCCCGGTCGAGGACGATCCGCAACCTGGACAGATCCTGCAACGTAAGGTTGCGGTAGCGGCGGATCTTCAGGATGCGGGCGACGTTGCGCGCGCCGATCCCCGGCACGCGGAGCAGGCGGAGACGGTCGTCGCGGTTGACGTTCACGGGGAAGAACTCGCGGTGGCGCAGCGCCCACGAGAGCTTGGGATCGACGCCGCTCTCCAGGTCCGGCTGCTCCGGCGTGGTCAGCTCCTCGGCCTGGAAGCCGTAGAAGCGCATCAGCCAGTCGGCCTGGTAGAGCCGGTGCTCGCGCAGCAGGTCGGCCGGCTGCACGGGCAGCCGCGGATCGGACTTCGGAAAGGGGCTGAACGCGGTGTTGTAGACCCGGCGCAGGCGGTGGCGCCGGTAGAGGTCGGAGGAGGTCTGGAGGATGATCGCGTCCGTGCTGGGGGTCGCCCCCACGACCATCTGCGTGCTCTGCCCCGCCGGCGCGAACCGGGGAGCCGCCGTCGCCGTTTTTTTGGGCTCGGACGCCTCGTCGAGCCGCTCGCGGATCTGCCCCATGGTCTGCTCGATCGTGTCGCGGCTCTTCTCCGGCGCCAGGTGGTCAAGGTCGGCCTGGGTGGGCAGCTCGATGTTGGCGCTCAGCCGGTCGGCCCACCGGCCGGCCTCCTCGATCAGCTCCGGCGACGCGCCCGGGATGGTCTTCAGGTGGATGTAGCCGTTGAAACGGTGGTCCTGCCGCAGCGAGCGCGCCACGGCGTTCATCTGCTCCATGGTGTGGTCGGGGCTCTGGACCACGCCCGAGGAGAGAAACAGCCCCTCGATGTAGTTGCGGCGGTAGAAGTCGAGGGTGAGCGTCACCACCTCTTCGGGGGTGACGCGCGCCCGCGGGATGTCGCTGGTGATGCGGTTGACGCAGAACCGGCAGTCGTAGACGCAATGGTTGGTCAGCAGGATCTTGAGCAGCGACACGCAGCGGCCGTCCGGCGTGTAGCTGTGGCAGATGCCGGTGCCGTCCGAGCTTCCGAGCCCGTTGCGGTCACCGCTGCGTTTCGACCCGCTGCTGGCGCAGGAGGCGTCGTACTTGGCCGCATCGGCAAGGATGGAGAGCTTGGTCCGCAGTTCCATGAAGTCTTACCCGGTGGAGACGCGGAATTACGCCTCGATTTTCCTGCTGATTGAAACACTCCGGAGAGGGGCGGGATTCCTTGGTGGTAGAGTGATTTGGAGGCGATAAAACGATGAGAATCGCAATTCTGGGCGCGGGCGGAGTCGGCGGCTACTACGGTGGAGCGCTCGCCCGCGCGGGGTATCCGGTGGCCATGCTGGCCCGGGGCAGCCATCTCGAAGCGCTGCGCGAGCGCGGCCTGGAGGTGCGCACGCCCGAGGGGACCTTCACGGTAAAGGTCGACGCGACCGACGACCCGGAGTCGCTGGGCAAGATCGATCTAGCCGTCGTCGCGGTCAAGGGCTACTCGCTGCCGGAGGTCGCTCCGGCGGCCCGGCTCCTGGCCGAGCAAGGCGCGATGGTCCTGCCGCTCCTCAACGGCGTGGAGGCGGCCGAGCGGCTGATCGCGGGCGGAGTCCCGGAGGATCGCGTGCTCGGGGGCATGACGGAGATCAGCGCCGCCCGAATCGCGCCGGGAGTCATCGAGCGCAGGAGCACGTTCCAGCGCGTGGTCGTGGGAGAGAGGTCGGGAGGGCTTTCCGAGCGCGCGGAGCGGATTGTCGTGGCCTTTCTGAAAGCCGGAGTGGACGCCCAGGTTTCGGAAGAGATCACGGTCGACCTCTGGCGGAAGCTCGCCTTCATCGCCACCATGGCCGCCGTCTGCGGCCTGGGCCGCTCGTCCGTGGGGCCGATCCGCGACAAGCCGATGGGCCGGCAACTGATGGTGCGCGCGGTCCGCGAAGTGCTCTCCGTCGGCCGCGCCTTCGGGGTAGGGCTGGTGGGAGAGGACGAGGCGAAGGTCCTCCAGTTCGTCGACTCCCTGCCCGCTCACCTGAAGCCGAGCTTCCTGCTCGACGTCGAGTCGGGCGGCCCCACGGAGATCGACGATCTGAGCGGAGCGATCTCCCGGCTTGGCCGGCAGGCAGGTGTGGACACGCCGATCCACGACGTTGCCACGGCGGTGTTCGGGAGCTGAGTGCTACCATGTTCGGGCAGCCGTCGTAACGCAGTACAACGGACCGGAGACCCGGTCCTTCTTGAGAGGAGCGCGGATGGATATCCTGACCTGGCTCATCGTTGGCCTCGTTGCCGGAGGCCGAATCGCAGTCGGGCGTGCTCTCCATTTCGACCGCCACGGGCGCCGCTCCAGCGATCGAAGCACAGACTCTGCATCCCTTGCCGGCCCGGGGATCGCCCGGCGACCGGTATACCAACTTGCGGG
>JANOCF010000787.1:0-10419 GCA_031412055.1 Holophagales bacterium
GCGCTGGGGGTGCATAACATGGTTCTGGAAGCCTTGGCCTGGGCCCGGCGGGTGGTCTGTACGGACAAGGTCTTCGCCGGGCTTTCCGTGGGGGGGTTCCGCCACGGCCGCGCCCTGCTCGCGGCCTCGACCGACGAGGGGCTGGAGGAGTCTCTGGTGTCGCTGCTGCAGGATGCCGGGCTGCGGGCCCGGCTCGCGGAGTGCGCGCGGCAGCGGCTCGGCGCCTCCTACCGGTGGGGCACGAACATGGAGCGCTTCGAGGACATCCTGGTGTCCGCCGTGTCTGCGGGGTCTACGGTCTCGCCGGGCACCGGGTCCGGCCGACGGACCTCCGCCATGTCCTCGGACTTCTTGCCGCGGATCGCTCCGCCGACTCGCATGGAGGAGCCCGCGGCGGGAGAGTTCCGTAGTGCGTGACCTGATCGTCCTGTCGATCGTCATCGGTTCGCTGCCGGTCATCCTCTTCCGCCCCTACCTGGGGCTGCTGGTCTACTCCTGGCTGGCCTACATGCGGCCTCAGGACATGACCTGGGGGTTCAGCCGCGTCCTACCCCTGTCGCAGTGGGTGGCGATCGCCATGGTGGTGGGCCTCCTGGTGACCCTCGGCCGCGAGCGGCTGATCACGGTCAAGATCCAGACGGTGATGCTGTTCCTGCTCGGCGTCTGGATCAGTCTCTCGGCGATGAACGCCGTCATCCCCGAACTGGCCTGGGAGGTCTACGACTTCTACTGGAAGGGCATCGTGATCGCGCTGCTCACCACTGGATTGGTCAACAACCGCGAGCGCTTCCGGACGCTGTACATACTGATCCCGTTCTGCATCGGATTTCTGGGAGCCAAGCGCGGTCTGGTCGGCATCCTGAGGGGAGGCGCCCAGTACTCGGACGGCCCCGGCGGGTTCATGGCGGACAACAACAGCTTCGCCCTGATGCTCAACGTGTCGCTGCCCATGCTGGTGGGTATCGCCACGACCGACCCCCGGCGCCCAGTGCGCATCGCTGCCGTGGTGATCGCGGTGCTCACCGTGCCGGCCATTCTCTTTACCTTTTCACGGGGCGGCTTTCTCACGCTTTGCGTGGTGTCCGCCCTGCTGTTCTGGCGCTCGAAGAACCGCCTGCTCGTAGCCGCGGTGATGGCGGTCGTGCTGGTCGGCCTCGTGGCCTTCACCTCCGACACGTTCACCCAGAAGTACGTCGAGCGGACCTCGACCATCGACAACTACGAGGAGGACGGCTCGGCCCAGGGGCGGATCAACGCGTGGAGGACATCCTGGTACGTCTTCCTCGACTACCCGGTACTCGGCGTCGGGCCGAACAACCTCATCGCGGTGTTCCGGCGCTACTCGCCGGAGGTGGACCGCTTCCGGGTGGCGCACAACGCCTACTTTCAGCTCCTCTCCGAGAGCGGTCTGCCGGCTCTGCTCCTCTTCCTGGGGGCTCTCGGCACCGCTCTCTGGCGCATGAACCGGTTGCGCCTGGTGACGGCGCTGCCCTGGGTGGTGACCCAGGCCCGGATGCTCCAGATCGCCATCATCGCGTTCATGACGGGCAGCATGTTCCTGAACACGGCCTACAACGAGGTGATCTATCACCTGGTCGGGCTGACGGTCTGCCTGGAGGTCGTGGCCGAGGCTGAGGCCAGCAAGCCGTCGACCGCCGCGGACGCCGCGGAGCTCCAGCCGCCCGGCGAGGACGTCCCCTGGTGGAAACGGCCTCCAGCTCCAGCGGTTTCCGGGTTATCCGGCGGGGTATCCGGCGGGATGGGGAGGGTCTGACGCATGTGCGGGATTGCCGGTCTCTTTCTCTACTCGGAAACGGGCTTCGCCAGCGACGGCTTCGCCCGCCGCGAGACCCTGGAGCGGCTGATCCGCCCGCTGCGCCACCGCGGCCCGGACGACGAAGGCTTCCACCTCTCCGGGCCGCTGGGCCTGGCGCACGCGCGGCTGAGCATCATCGACGTGGGCGGCGGCCACCAGCCGATCTTCAACGAGGACCGCACGGTCGCCGTGGTCTGCAATGGCGAGATCTACAACCACCAGGAGCTGCGCCACTTCCTGGAGGGCCGCGGCCACCGCTTCTCCACCCGCTCCGACACCGAGGTGATCGTCCATCTCTACGAGGAGCTCGGGGCCGGCTGTGTTGAAAAGCTCTCCGGGATGTTCGCCCTGGCCGTGACCGACTCCCGGCAGCGGCGGCTGCTCCTGGCCCGCGACCGGGTCGGCAAGAAGCCGCTCTACCTGGCCGACGACGGCCGGCGCCTGGGCTTCGCCTCCGAGCTCAAGTCGCTGCGCAACGCCGGGCTGGTGGAGCCCGAGATCGATCCCGAGGCCCTCGACCTCTACCTGGCCTACGGCTATGTGCCCGCGCCGTGGACGATCTTCCGCGGCGCCACCAAGCTGCCGGCCGGCCATTTCGCCGTCTGCGACAGCCGGGGGCTGCGGATCGAGCGCTACTGGGACCTGGAGTTCCGGACGGAGGACGTCTCGCCCCGAGACGAGGGGCGTTTGGTGGAAGAGCTCGAGGAGCTCCTCGCCGACTCCGTGCGCGTGCGCCTGGAGAGCGACGTGCCCCTCGGGGCGTTCCTCTCGGGCGGCATCGACTCGGGCACCGTGGTGTCGCTGATGGGAGCGGCCATGAACCGGCCCGTGCTCACCCACACGGTGGGGTTCTCGGACCGCGGCACCGACGAGCGGGAGGATGCCGCTGCCGTGGCCCGCGCTCTCGGCACCGACCACCTGGCGACCGAGGTGCGGCCCGATCTGGAAGACGTCCTGCCGCGCATCGCCTGGCACCTGGACGAGCCGTTCGCCGACCCGTCCTCGGTGCCCACCTGGTATGTCTCCCGCGAGACCCGGAAGCGGGTGACCGTGGCTCTCTCGGGCGACGGCGGCGACGAGCTGTTCGCGGGCTACACCAACCGGTACGGCATGGCGCGGATGGAGGAGCGGGCCCGCGGGCTGATCCCCGGCGCGATCCGCCGCTCGGTGCTGCCGGGTCTGTCCCGCGCCTGGCCGCGCTCCGCGCGCCTGCCCCGGCCCCTCCGGCTTGGCGGGTTTCTGGGCAACGTGGCGGTGGACCGCGACCGGTCCTACTTCCTCGACCGCTCGCTGATTCAGCCTCACCTGGAGGAGCGGATCTTCGGCCAGCGGCTGCGCGAGAGGCGCCGGCACTTCGATCCTTTCGTGGCGCTGGAGCCGCACCTGGCCCGCGCGCCCAAGGAAGACTCCCTGTCCCGCGCCCTCTACCTGGACTTCAAGACCTGGCTCGCGGACGACGGCCTGGTCAAGGTGGACCGGATGAGCATGGCCCACGCGCTGGAGGTGCGCTGCCCGCTGCTCGACCACCGCCTGGTGGAGATGGCGGCGCGGGTGCCGTCGCGGCTCAAGCTGGACGGCGGCAAGGGCAAGATCCTGTTGCGGCGGGTCGCTGAGCGGCGGCTGCCGCAGGAGATCATGAACCGTCCCAAACGCGGCTTCGCCCCCCCGATCTCGCGCTGGCTGCGGGAGGACCTGCGCGACATGTCGCGCGACCTGCTCCTCGACCCGCGGGCGGTGGCCGGAGACCTGTTCGACCGCCGGGGCATGGCCGACCTGCTGGACGATCACGCGGCCGGGCGGCTGGAGGCGGGCTGGGCGATCTGGACGCTGTTGATGCTCGAGGTCTGGGGGCGCGAGGTGGCGCGGCCGGCCGAGACGGACGTGGAGGTGGCCAGTGCCGCCAGTCGCTGAGAAGAAGATCAGGCTGCTGGTCTTCAGCACCGTCTTTCCCAGCGCGGCCCAGCCGCACCACGGGATCTTCGTGCGCGAACGGATGCGCGGCCTGCCTCCGGAAGTCGAAGTCCGCGTGGTGGCGCCGACCCCCTGGTTTCCCTTCGTCTCGGGTCTGCGTCCGGGGTTCCGGCCGGAGGTGCCGCGCGAGGAGGTCCAGGACGGGGTGCGGGTCCTCCATCCGCGCTTCCTGTCCATCCCGGGCCTGTTCAAGTGCCTGGACGGGGTCTTTCTCTTCCTGAGCACGCTCTCGACCCTGGCCCGCCTGCGCCGGGACTTCCGCTTCGAGGCGATCGACGCGCACTTCATCTACCCCGAAGGGCTCGCCGCGGTGCTGCACGGCCTGGTCTTCCGGGTTCCGGTGCTGATCACACTCCGAGGCATGCTCCCGCTGCTGGTCCGCTACCGCCTGCGCCGGCCGCAGCTCCGCTTCGCGCTGCGCCGCGCCGCCCGGCTGATCGCGGTGTCGGGGTCGCTCAAGGAGAGCGCTGTTTCCGAGGGAGTGCCTGCTTCGCGGGTGCGGGTGATCGAGAACGGGATCGATCCCGGTACGTTCCGCCCGCTCGACCGCCAGGAAGCGCGCCGCTCCCTCCGCTCTCCCGGTATTTCGGAGGCTGGCCCGCTTCTCGTCTCCGTTGGGACGCTTGCGACCCGCAAGGGCTTCCATCTCGTGATGGACGCCATGGCAGCGCTTTCGGATCGTTTCCCCAGCCTGCGCTTCGCCATCGTCGGCGGCGCCGGGGCCGAGGGGGCGATGGAGTCGGAGCTGCGCGCCCAGGCGGCGCGGCTGGGCCTGGAGGACCGGGTGATCTTCGCGGGTCCCCGGGGCCGCAAAGAGCTGGCCTCCTGGTACAGCGCGGCCGATCTGTTCGTCCTGGCGAGCGCGCACGAGGGCTGTCCCAATGTAGTGCTGGAGGCCCTGGGCTGCGGCACGCCGGTGGTGGCGACGCCGGTGGGCAACGTCCCCGAGCTGATCGACCGGCCCGAGGTCGGGATCGTGGTCGAGCGGCAGGTGCCCGCCCTCGCGGAAGCGATCGCCGAGGCCCTGTCGCGGACCTGGGACCGGGAGGCCATCCGCGCCCGGATCGAGTCGCGGACGTGGACAGCCGTCGGCCGCGAGGTGATGGAGGAGATCCGAATGGCGCTCGATGATGATGGCGGGATGGATCCCTCTCCCGCGCTTGAGCGCCAGGAGGTGAGGCCTTGAAGATCCTCTACCACCACCGCACCCGGGCCGGGGACGCGCAGGGCATCCACATCTCCGAGATCCAGCGCGCCTTCCGCAACCGCGGCCACGAGGTGGTCGAGGTCGCGCTCGTGGAGGCCGGGGCCGAAGCGAAGGCGGACGAGACGGGCGGCTCCGCGCGCGGGCTGGCCGGGATCGCCTCCCGGGTGGCCGGGAGCCTGCCCCTGCCCGCCAGGGAGGCCATGGAGCTCGCGTACAACGCGGTCGCCTACCGCCGGCTGTCGCGGGCAATCCGGCAGCTCCGCCCCGATTTCGTCTATGAGCGCTACGCCGCCAATACCTTCGCGGGTCTCGCGGCGGCCCGGCGGCACCACCTCCCCTTCGTGCTGGAGGTGAATTCCCCCCTGGCCCTGGAGAAGGCCGAGCACGACGGCCTCTTCTTCGAGCGCGCCACCCGCTCGATCGAGCGGCGGCTGTGCGCCGGGGCGGACGTGACCATCGCGGTCACCCGTGTCCTGGCCGGCATCCTGGAGGACCAGGGGGTCCCGCCGGGCAAGGTGGTGGTGATGCCCAACGGCGTGCGCCGAGAGTTCGGGATGAACGGCAATGGACCTGCGTTCCGCCGGCGCCTGGGTATTCCCGAGCAGGCGGTCGTGGCCGGCTTCGTGGGCTGGTTCCGCGCCTGGCACGGCCTGGAGCGGATGATCGAGGCCGCGGCAAGCCCCGAGTGGCGGGATGCGGGCATCCACCTCGTGCTCGCCGGCGACGGCCCCGCCATGCCAGCCCTGCGCAAGCTGCGCTCGGACCTGGGCGTGGAAGATCGCGTTTTTCTTTGCGGCTCGGTGCCCCGGGGCGAGATCGAGTCGGCGCTCGCGGCCTTCGACATCGCGGTGCAGCCGGCGGTCACCTCCTACGCCTGCCCCATGAAGATCATCGAGTACATGGCGGCCGGGCGGGCCATCGCCGGGCCCGGCTCGGACAACGTGCGAGAGCTGCTGACGGATGGCGAAACAGCCCTGCTCTGCCCGGGAGGGCCCAACCCTTGCACAGAAGATCTGCGTGACGTCGTGCTGAAGCTCGCTCGCGACCCGGATCTCCGGGCGCGGCTGGGCCTCGCGGCGCGCCAGCGCCTCCTGGAGAGGGGTTATCTCTGGGAAGAGAACGCCCGCAGGGTGGAGGAGCTGGTGGCCCGGGTCCGGGAGAAGCAGGGTGCCGTCGTAGCCATGGGAGAGGTGAGATCGTGTTGAATGCCTTTTCGGTCGATGTCGAGGACTACTTTCAGGTAGGCGCTTTCGAGAAGGCCTGCCCGCGGGAGCGGTGGGGACAGTATGAGCCGCGGGTGGAGCGCAACACCCGCCGGCTTCTCGACCTCTGTGCAAAATACGATGTCAAAGGTACCTTTTTCACCCTCGGCTGGGTGGCTGAGCGCTGGCCGGGGCTGGTCCGGGACATCCGCAACGCCGGCCACGAGCTGGGCACCCACGGCCTGGACCATCGCCGGGTCACCACCATGACTCCGGCGGAGTTCCGCGAGGACATCCGGCGCTCCAAGCAGATCGTCGAGGACGCGGGCGGCGTCGAGGTCATCGGCTACCGGGCGCCCAACTACTCCATCGTCCGCGAGACCCTGTGGGCCATGGACATCCTGATGGAAGAGGGCTTCCGCTACGACTCGAGCGTCTTCCCCATTCATCACGACTTCTACGGCATCCCCGACTTCCCGCGTTTCCCGCGGCCGATTCGGGGCACCAACGGCTCGGCCTTGCAGGAGTTCCCGATCTCCACCGTACGCCTCGCGGGGATGAACCTCCCTTTCGTCGGCGGCGGCTATCTCCGGCACTTCCCCCTGTCGTTCATCCGCTGGGGGATGCACCGGCTGAACCACTCCGAGCGCCGGCCGGCGATCGTCTATATCCATCCCTGGGAGCTGGATCCGGAGCAGCCTCGGCAGCCGGTACGGTGGCTCACGGGCGTCCGGCACTACCGCAACCTGGACCGCACGGAGGATCGGCTGGCGAAGCTCTTCTCCGAGTACCACTTCACGTCGTGCCGGGAGGTCCTGGGTCTATGAGCGCAGAGCCCCTTGCCTTCAGCCGCCAGCAGTCCCCGGAGATCTCCGTACCGCTGGCCCCCGGCGCGGTGTCGACAGCGGCCCGCCCGGATGCGCTGGCCGTCGAAACCCTGACCCCGCAGTTCGAAGCACGGTGGGACCGCTACGTGCGCCAGGCGCCGGGCGCCACCTTCTTCCACCAGCTCGGCTGGCGATGGCTGGTGGAGCGGGTCTTCGGCCACCGGTCCCACTACCTCATGGCCCGCCGCGGCGACCGGATCGAGGGCGTTCTCCCCCTGTTCGAGCTCAAGAGCCGTCTGTTCGGCCACTCGCTGGTCTCGATTCCGTTCGCCATCGGCGGCGGCATCGTGGCTGAGGACACGGAAGCGGAGCGGCGGCTGCTGGACGAGGCCCGGACGCTCGCGGAAGACCGGGGCGTCGACTATCTGGAGCTGCGCTCCGAGACGGCGCTTCCGGACCCGCGGGGCGAGCTGCACACCAAGGATCTCTACGTCACCTTCCGCGCCGACCTGGCAGAGGGTGAGGAAGCGCTGCTCAAGCGGATGGATCGCAAGCGGCGGCAGATGATGACCTACGTGGGCAGGGCCGGCTTCGAGCACCGCGTCGCGGGAATCGAGGAGCTGCCGCTGTTCTACTCGATGTTCTGCCAGAGCATGCGCCACCACGGCACTCCGGTCTACCCGAAGCTGTTCCTGCACGAGATCCTGGACCGGCACCCTGCGGACACCAATCTCTTTTTCGTCTATCACGAGGGCCGGCCGGTGGCCGGCGTGCTCAACCTGCTGTGGCACGACGTGGTCATGCCCTTCTACGCGGGAGGGGACCGGGAACACCGGCCGCGCGGTGTGGACGACTACCTCTACCTCGCGATCATGAGGTGGGGGCGCGATCACGGCTTCCGCACCTTCGACTTCGGCCGCAGCAAGCGGGGCACGGGAGCTCATGCGTTCAAGGCCCGCTGGGGCATGGAGGAGATTCCGCTCGCCTACCAGTACCACCTGGTCAAGGCGCGCGAGCTGCCCAACGTCAGCCCGGCGAATCCGAAGTACCAGATGGCGATCCAGATGTGGCAGAAGCTGCCGCTGCCTGTGACCCGGCTGATCGGGCCACGGATCATCCGCAATATTCCTTGACAGGAAGGTGCGCTGACATGGACGTCTCCATCGTCATCCCCCTTTACAACGAGGAAGAGAGCGTGGACGCCCTCTACCGCGAAGTGACGGCCGCGGCCGAGCGTCTCGGCCGCGAGTACGAGCTGATCCTGGTGGACGACGGCAGCCGCGACGGCACGGCCGACAAGCTGCGCGCGATCTGCGAACGCGATCCGCGGGTCAAGGTCGTCCGCTTCCGCCGCAACTACGGCCAGACCGCCGCTCTCCAGGCCGGCTTCGATCAGGCCCGCGGCCACGTGGTCATCACCCTCGATGGCGACCTGCAGAACGATCCCAACGACTTCGGCCTGCTGCTGCAGCACATCGACGACGGGTACGACGTCGTGTGCGGCTGGCGCAAGAACCGGCAGGACAAGATGATCTCGCGGCGCCTCCCTTCCATGGCCGCGAACTGGCTGATCGGAAACCTGACAGGAACCCGCATCCACGACAACGGCTGCACGCTCAAGGCGTACCGCCTGGAGGTGGTGCGCAAGGCGCGGCTCTACGCCGAGATGCACCGGTTCCTCGCGCCCATGATGTCGCTGTCCGGCAGCCGCACCAAGGAGGTCGTGGTCAACCACCGGGCGCGGCAGTTCGGCAAGAGCAAATACGGCATTTCTCGCATCTGGAAGGTTTTCCTGGACCTGGTCACGGTCAAGATGCTGCTGGGCTTCATCACGCGGCCGGCCCTCTGGTTCGGCCTGCTCAGCCTGCCCTTCCTGGTAGGCACGCTGCTCGCATTGGCCACGAGCGTGTACGTTCATTTTGTCTGGAATCCCCACAACGAGTATCCACTGGTGTTTCCGTCCGCCACCATCCTGTTCGCCTTCGCGTTCGCGCACCTGATCGTGATCGGGTTCTTCGCGGAGCTGGTGGTCAAGGTCGGGGACTTCAAAGAAGTCGAGGCGGTTCTGGCCGCGGTCGAGCCTGGAGGTATCGAGGCATGAGAAGGAGCAAGCTGCGCGGGGAGCCGGAGGTTTCCGTCGTCATTCCGATCGTCGAGCGGTTTGGGGATCTCCGCCAGCTTTACAAGGAGTTCGCGGCGGAGCTCGAGCGGCTTGGAAGGAGCTTCGAGTTCATCCTCGTGGTCGACGAAAGCCAGCGCGCGGCGATGCCCGTGCTGCGCGACCTACAGAGCGAGGAGGAGGGGGAGATCGTCATCGTGGTGATGGGCGGCGCCTTTGGCGAGTCGGCGGCGCTGACGCTCGGCATGGAGCGGGCGCGGGGCGAGAAGATCCTCACCCTGGCCTCCTACTTCCAGGTCGATCCGAAAGGCCTCGGCGCGACTTTCGAGGCTCTCGACTCCGGCGTCGACCTGGTGACCGGACGGCGGCATCCGCGAATCGACTCGTTCTTCAACCGCGTCCAGTCGCGGCTCTTCCACGGGTTCGTGGGCCGGCTGACCAAGACCCGCTTCCATGACATCAGCTGCGGCTTCAAGCTGATGAAGAGGCGCGTGGCGCGCGAGCTCAACCTCTACGGCGGCCTTCACCGCTTCATTCCGCTGCTGGCGCTGAGCCGGGGCTTCTCGGTGCGCGAGGTCGCCATCGGCCAGCGCGATGAGGACCGCGGCACCCGCTATCACGGCACCGGCGTCTACCTGGGACGGCTGCTGGACATCCTGACCGTCTTCTTCCTGACCAAGTTCACGCGCACACCGCTGCGCTTCTTCGGCCTGCTGGGCAGCGGGCTGTTCGCGCTGGGGTTCCTGCTCGACCTGGTCGCGGTGGTGCAGCGGATCGTCCTCGATCAGGGCATCGCGGACCGGCCGATCCTGCTCCTCGGCGTGCTGCTCATGGTGCTCGGGGTGCAGACGCTCTCGCTCGGCCTGGTGGGTGAGATCATCATCTTCACCCACGCGCGCAACGTGCGCGAGTACCAGGTGGCCGAGATCATCCGCGGCACGGCTCCGCGGGAGGTCCGGCCGGAAGCGTCGCGCCCGACGGCCGTGCCCTCAAGCGCGGGCAGTGCGCTTCACCAGGCTTCGTAAGCCGGCCTGGCAGGATCGGACCATGTGCGGAATCTGCGGTGAATGGAATCCTTTCGAGGCCGACGCCCTCGGCAGGCAGTCGGCGCTCGACCGGATGAACAACGCGATCGTCCATCGCGGTCCCGACGACCAGGGCTCGATCCTGCTCGGCGAGGCCGGCCTGGCGATGCGCCGTCTTTCGATCATCGACCTCGCGGGCGGCCATCAGCCCATCGCCAACGAGGACTCCACCGTCTGGGTCGTCTTCAACGG